>JBLMWY010000428.1:0-3894 GCA_050257475.1 Bdellovibrio bacteriovorus | reverse complement strand
TGCCGGCCGACAGCCGCCTCAGCTCCGGCGGAACCTCCCTCAGGGCCTCGACCGGCGGCGGCTGGGGAAACTTGGGCAAGGGGTCAGAGATCCCGCGCCAGCTCGGCCACGGGCCTGGGGTCGCGGCCGGCGAGCAGCCAATCGCGCGGGCTGATTGGCCGGTCTGGGGCCTCCTCCGTCGTGAGCTCCGTGCTTGGCAAGGTGAACCAGCGCCAGACCGAGACCGGGTGCAACTCGGGGCTCAGGGCCGGGAACACCTGCTCGACGCTCGGCACCACCGCCTTGACCGCGCGTACCCCCTGGCGGTCCTCCACCTGGAACTGGAACAGGGGCAGCAGCCAGGTGCGGCCGCGCCGGATGCCGTAGAGGCTGCGCTGGAGCAGCCTCTGGCGGATGCGGCTCTCGTTGCGTCCGAGCCCCTCGGCCACCGCCTTGATGGGCAAGGCGGTCTCAAGGAGGGCGGAGTAGGCGGCGGCGGCGCGGGCAATGGGATCGTCCTCCGGCGCTGGGCCTGCCTCCACGTCGAATCCGCCGCTCTGCAGCACCGCAAGCTCCGACTCCGGCAGCTCCTCCGCCGCCGGGACCAGGGCGCCCTGCTCCATGGCCTCCACCGACTCCACCGCATAGGCGGCGAGCTGGCGCGGCGAGGCGCTGATTCCGTGGTCTCGCAGCACTGCTTGCAGACTTCCGCTCGACATCGCTACGCTCGACTACGTTTGTTAACGGCCGTTAGAGTATAGCAGTGACGCCCGCCGCGCCCCGGCGAAGGCCCCGGCGCCTGATGACCATAGACCCATGCCGCGCGGGCAAGGCCCCGCCTCGGTAGTCACAGGGACACCCTGGCCTGAACCACGGATGCCATCGCCCTGGCCTTGCGCGAGGTGCTGGAGTCGCCCGAGGCCGGGAACCAAAGACCGGCGGTGCCTTAAATTGTTGGAGGCCCTGGTCCGCATCGCCGACTGGCGCGCCACCCGGCAAGAGCAGGTCTCAGGCGGCGGACAGGAGGCTCAGGCCGTGGACGAGTGCCGCATCGCGCAGTTTGGTATCGAACACACCGAAACGGACCTCGGCCCCGGACCCGACCAACTCCCTCAGGGCTAAAACGGCCGCCAGGTGGACGCTGTCGTAGCCGCGCAGCCCATGCCGCTCTGCAAGATCCCCGGCGCGCCGTATCAGTGGCTCGGTCACGGTCAGCACCTCGAGCGAGGCCCAACGGCGCTCGAGCTCGGTGATCAGCGCCCTCAGGGCTGCGGCATCGACCCGGCCCATCCGCACCGCCCGGGCGAAGGTTGCCCGCAGCTCCGCGTAGGCGATCAGGTGGGTCGCCACCGCGGCGGCCTGTGCGACCGCCGTGCTGACGGATTCCGCCCCGGGCTCGACGACGAACAGTTTCGCCAGGGCCGAGGTATCCAGGTAAAGGATCACTCCCGGTCCCCGAGCATCAGATCGCTCAGCAAGGGTTCATCGGGCGGTGCCGCTGGGATCGGGTGTGGGACCGGACTGATCCGGCCACCGTCTCCGGCGCGCACCCAGGGCTGGGCCCGCAGCCGGGCAAGCGCATCCGCCTCCGACTCCCCGGCCTGGGTCTGGCCCATTGCGGTCATCCGAACGATGGGGCGCCCGTGTGAGGTCACCACCACCTCCTCACCCGCCTCCGCTCGGCGCAGGTATTCGGACAAATGGTCTTTCAGATCGCGCACTGCAACTTCCATCGCCGCCCCCAAAGTAGCCGCAAGGTCAAGATAATGGCCGCAAACGTACAACCAAGCAACCCGGCATCCGAGGAACCGTCCCGGCGTACCTCTTTCGGTAGCGCATCAATGTGTCTTGGACCCGCGGCTCGACGGCAGATCCGGCAGATCTTGAATCGGTGCGTTCGTCCCTCGTCGGCCGTCTGGGTGTGGCCACCGGGCCGCTGGCTCCGGTCGATCGTCACGTCGAAGGTGCGGTAGGCGGCGACGCAAGCAGCAGGGTGCAACAAGCGCGGCGATTCCACCGCGACGCCGCTGGTGGATCCATCGCGAAGCCCCTTGATCCACCCTACCGATGCGCGGGTTATTTTCGCGGCTTCCCTTAGGCCAGCTCGTGCACGAAGACCCGCCCCTCCGGCCCGGGGATGGCGCGGGCCTGCTCCACCACCCGGGCGTGGTGGGTGAAGAGGATCACCTGGGTGCGGGCGGAGAGGTCGGCGAGGGCCTCCAGGGTGGCCTGGGCCCGCCGGTCGTCGAACTGGATGAGGATGTCGTCCACCACGAAGGGCAGGGGCTCCGAGCCCGCCAGGTCCTGGTCGAGGGTCGCCAGGCGGAGCGCCAGGTAGAGCTGGTCCCGGGTACCCGTGCTCATGGCCTCGACCCGCAGCCGCTCACCCCCGGGGCGCACCCCCACCAGCACCGGCTGGTCGGCCTCGTCGAAGTCGGTCTCCACCGAGGCGAAGGACCCGCGGGTGAGCGTGGCGAAGTAGCCGCTGGCGCGGGTGAGGATGGGGTCCCGATGGGCGCGGCGGAAGTGCTCGATGGCATCCCGCAGGACCCGCCCGGCGAGACGGACCCGTATGTAGCGCTCGGCATGGGCCCGGAGGCTTGCGAGGGTCTGCTCCGCCTCCTCCGCCAGGTTGGATGCCTGGTCGCCTCCAGCCATGGCGGCAAAGTCGCGCTCGGCGTTTAGCTTGGCCTCGAGCTGGCGCTCCCGCTCGGGCCGCAGCTCCCGCTCGATGCGCTCCGAGACGGCGGCCAGCTCCTGCATCAGGGTGTCGCGGTCCACCGATCGCGCCTCGGTCTCCAGGGCGTCCAGACCCAGGCCGTCGCCGCCTTCGATCAGCTCCGACTCGATGGTACGCAGGTCGAGCTCGGACTGACGGCGCTCCCGGGAGCGCTCCTCCGCGGTGGGCAGTTGATCGGGATGCTCGCGGCCCGCCTGGCGGCACAACTCGGCGAGGGCCAGGTCCGCCGCCTGGAGATCGGCCTCGGCCTCGGTGATCTCGCCCTCGGCCTGGCCGGCCTGGGTCTTCAGCACGTCGAGTCGGCTCTTGGCCTCCCGCTGCTCGCCGAGGCGCTGGTGGAGC
Organism: Bdellovibrio bacteriovorus; assembly: GCA_050257475.1. Classification (GTDB taxonomy): domain Bacteria; phylum Pseudomonadota; class Gammaproteobacteria; order Chromatiales; family Chromatiaceae; genus Thiodictyon. Next base: position 833 of record JBLMWY010000428.1, on the reverse strand, counting down.
TCGGTGACCGCCTCCTCGAGCGGCCGCTCACGCAGCTCCGGTGCCACGCGGGTGAGGAGCTCGCGCACCGCGGCCTCGAAACGCCGGGTGTCGGCATCGATGCCCGCCACCCGGGCCCGCAGCGCCGCCGCCTCGTCCACCTGCCGCAGGATCTCGACGATCGCCTGCAGGTCGTCGGAGACCTCGGCCGGGCTCGCATCCGGGGTCAGTCCGAGCTCCGCCATGAGGGTCGCCCAGTCGCCGCGCCAGCGGTCACGCTCGGTCTGCGCCGCCGCGACCTGGAGCCTCAGGCGACGCGCCTGGGTCTCCAGGTCGGCGCTGGCCTCCTGGAGCTCGCGGCGGCGGTCCTGGGTGAGTTGGAGTGCGCGCAGGCGGAACTCGGCCTGGCTCAGAATTGGGGTCAGTATGGGCCCCAGGGTCTGGTCCTGGGCCGGGGGGGCGCCCGGCTCCGCCAGGGCGGCCAGTGCCGCGAGCAGGGCCTGTCGATGGGCCGCGCGGGTGGCGCGCAGGGTTTCGATTTGGCCCCGTAGCTCGTCCCCCGCCGCCGCCTTCTCCCGCAGCCGCGTCGCGCCGCCCAGCCAGTCGGCCATCTCCCGGGGTGGGAGGGGCGAGAGGGGGCAGGTGGCCCAGAGCCGCTGCCAGGACTCCGCGAGGTCGCGTCGCTGATCGGTCAAGGTCTTGAGGTCCGCGGCGAAGCGGCCGAGCGCCTGCTCCTGGGTCTCCAGTCTGGCACGGGCCGCGGCCTGGTCGTGGACCCGCGGGGCCTCCCGCCGCAGCCGGTCGGCGATGGCGTCGGCCTCGCTTACGGCCGTCTCGAAGGCCGCCGGGAGGTC
>JBLMWY010000427.1:0-5716 GCA_050257475.1 Bdellovibrio bacteriovorus | reverse complement strand
GCACAGCCGTCATCTGGTGCAGTACGACGACGACCTGGTGGACGGCACCTGCTCGATCCACTGCCTGGCCATCAGCCTTTCGCTCAACCTTGACCGGGGACCCAAGGCGATCTACGCGGCCGATTTCGGCTCCAAGGAGGCGGTGAAGCCCCTGACGCCGGTGGATACCGCCACCTACCTCATTGGCAGCCGGCTCAAAGGCACCATGACCGCCGTCAGCAAGGTCGCGTTCGCCGAGAAGGCGACCGCCGAGGCGGCCAAGGCCGAGCAAGGCGGCGAGCTCGGGGGCTTCGATGAGGCCCTCACCCAGGCCCATCTCAGCATGGCGAAGGACACCCAGATGATCCGCAAGAACCGCGCGGAGAAGCTCCGCAAGATGATGGAGAAGAAGGCCACCTAAGCCCACTCAGCCCCGTCGGGGCGCCGCCTGCGCACGACGCCGCGCCCGGGCCTCTTCCAGCGTGTTCTCTGGAAGACCGGGCAAGGCGCCCAGGGCGGCGCTCCAATCCAATGTCCGGTCCATGCACCATGTATCGAACCCAGCGAATGTGGCTGCTTGGCGTGCTCTGCATGGTCGCCCCCCTGCTCCGACCGGTCTGGGGCGAGCCCGTGGACACCCCGAGCCCGGGTCCCACGGACACCTGCCCCGTCTGTGGCATGTTCGTCGCCAAATACCCGGACTGGGTCGCCACCGTGCTCTACCGGGACGGCCATGCCCACCACTTCGATGGGGCCAAGGATCTCTTCAAGTACCTCCTTGATCTCGCCAAGTGGGCCCCCGGGCACAGGGCGGAGGACATCGCCGCCATCGCGGTGACCGAGTACTACGGCGTGTCCCGGATTGACGCCCGTGCCGCCTGGTATGTCATCGGCTCGGACGTCCTGGGTCCCATGGGCCACGAGCTGATCCCCATGGAGAGCCCCGAGGACGCCGAAGAATTCCTGGCGGATCACGCCGGCAAGGCCATCCTACGCTTCCAGGATGTGACCCCAAAGCTCTTGGGCGATCTGGATGCGGGGCGCTTTGACCGCCTGCCGCCGCCGGCTCAGGTATCCCCCGAAGGCACGACGCCGTAAATTCTGCAGACTGGCACCGCCGATTCGGTCCATTTCACGGTCCAGTCCCCGAGGGACCCAAGGCGCGTTGGCTCCGGCAGTCTCGTGGTTGAACCGCTTGACCAATTCGTTGGCCGGCCTCATTGCTCCTGTTGAAGGCCAGGACCACGGGGCAAGAACAAGGGGCGGAGCTGGCGGTCCTCGGCGGGGGCCCAGGGTGTCTCTGCAACCGACCCGGAACCGACTGCCATGGCGAGCTGCTGCGAGGATAAGGGCTGCGAGATCACCGCGCTGCGGGCACGTCACTCCCGCGTGCTGTGGATGGTGCTGGTCATCAATACCCTGATGTTCCTGATCGAGGGCACCGCCGGGATCCTGGCCCGCTCCACCGCGCTGCTCGCCGATTCCCTGGACATGCTGGGCGACGCCCTGGTCTACGGGTTCAGCCTCTACGTGGTCGCCCGTTCGGCGCGCTGGCAGGCGGGGGCTGCCCTCTTCAAGGGTGCCTTCATGCTCCTGTTCGGCCTGGCGGTGCTGGGGGAGGCGGCCCACAAGGCGCTCCACCCCGTGCTGCCGGCGGCTGGCGCCATGGGCGCGATCGCCGCCCTGGCCCTGGGGGCGAACCTGGTCTGCTTCCTGCTCCTGTACCGCCACCGTGGGGACAACCTCAACATGAGCTCGGTGTGGCTGTGCTCTCGCAATGACCTGATCGCCAACCTGGGGGTGATCGGGGCCGCGGCCGCCACCTTCCTGCTCGCCTCCCGCTGGCCCGACATCCTGATAGGTGTGCTCATCGCCGGTCTCTTCCTCGGCTCGGCGCTGCGGGTGCTGCGGCAGTCCGTGCGGGCCTTGCGCACGGCCGATCCAGCGACCCTTTCTGGCGATGTCCACACACGTGTGTCGCCGCCCGCTTATCCGCAGTTTCTTGTCAGGGACTGGGACGGCAAGGCCACCCAAAGCACAAGCCCCGCCAAGCCGTCCTAGTTGCCGTCCACGGCCAGGCCAGCGTCCCCGATCGTCCCGCCGGCGGTCCAATTCCGAGCATCGCGGGTTTACTCGGCTCAACAAGGCGGACTCCATCTCGCGAGCTACAAGGGAGCCATGGCCAACAAGGGGGGTGGGGATATCTCTCCATGGCCAACCTCGTCTCGGGTAAGGTAGCACCCGTGATCTCCCCCGACCTCCCCTTGGTCCTCGCGGGTCCCATCCTGCGCCGCCTCACACCAGAGCGGCTGACCCTCTGGCTCGCCCTCCGGGAGCCGGTACGGGCGCGACTGGAGCTCAGGTGCGGGGAGGCCACCCCGCGGGTCTATCCGCTCGATCCCAATGGATCCGAGTGCCGGATGCTCGGGGCCGGTGCTCACCTGCACTATCTGCTGATCGATCTTCCCCTGGGGCAGCCCCTGCCCAAGGATCGCTGGATCGGCTACGCCCTGTGGCTGCAACCCCTGGGGGATGGGTCCGCGCCCTGGCAGGGATGGTCCGACTGGGCGCCAGACCTCTGCTACCCCGGCCGAGACTCCCCCGGATTCATGCTTCCCGGGCGCATCGGCGCCCTGCTCCACGGCTCCTGCCGCAAGCCCCATCATCGCGGCGGTGATGGACTGGTGCAGGCCGATCGGCTGCTCGCCCGCTGTCTCGCCGGCGCCCCGGAGGGCCCGGACCCTGAGGCCCCCGATACTCTTCCCGCCTGGCCCTCCCTGCTCGTGCTCACTGGCGACCAGATCTACGCGGACGACGTGGCCGGCCCCATGCTGCGGGCCATCCACCGGCTCATCGCGCGCCTCGGTCTACCGGTGGAGATCCTCGCTGGTGCAGGGATCGGTCTCACCGATGCCGAGGCCCTCTATCGGAATGGGGCCGGCTACTACCGTCGCGAGACCCTCCTGCCCCGGCATCGCCGCAATTACGCCCTGATCGAGATCCTGTTCGGAGGGGTGGAGAAGCCCATCTTCACCACCGCCAGCGCCCACAACCACCTGATCACCCTGGCCGAGGTGCTGGCCATGTACCTGCTGGCGTGGTCCCCGGCGCCCTGGCAGGGGTTGGACCTCAGTCCCCCGCCCGGTCTGGACCCGGCCTCGCGCGCCCTCTACGACGCCGAGCGCCCGCTGATCGCGGCCTTCGTCGCCGAGCTGCCGGCGGTGCGGCGCCTGCTGGCCCACCTGCCGGTGGCCATGATCTTCGACGACCACGACATCACCGATGACTGGAACCTGAGCCGCGAGTGGGAGGAGATCGCCTACGGCCACCCCCTCTCCAAGCGCGTCATCGGCAACGCCCTGATCGGCTACCTGATCAATCAGGGGTGGGGCAATAGGCCCGAGTCCTTCGACGCCCCGCTCCTCGACGCGGTGCAGCAATGCCTTGCGGCCCCCGGGACCGCGGACCACGACACCTGCATCGACCAACTGCTGAGGTTCGGCAACTGGCACTATGAATGGCCCACCAGCCCGCCCCTGGTGGCGATCGACACCCGCACCCATCGCTGGCGCTCGGAGCGGGCGGCGCGGGAGCCCTCCGGGCTGCTCGATTGGGAGGCCCTCACCGACCTGCAGCAGACCCTGCGGGGCCAGCCAGCGGTGCTGCTCGTCTCGCCCGCGCCCATCTTCGGCGTCAAGCTCATCGAGACCCTGCAGCGGGTCTTCACCTGGCTCGGCAAGCCCCTGCTGGTGGACGCCGAGAATTGGATGGCCCACCCGGGCGCCGCCCATGCCATCCTCAACATCTTCCGCCACCCCAAGACCCCGGGACACTTCGTGGTGCTCTCCGGGGATGTGCACTACTCCTTCGTCTACGACGTGGAGCTGCGGGGGCGCCTCCGCGGGCCGGACATCTGGCAGATCTGCAGCAGCGGGGTTCGCAACGAGTTTCCACCCCGCCTGCTCGCCGTGCTGGATCGGGCCAACCGCTGGCTCTACTCACCCCGCTCGCCCCTTAACTGGCTGACCCGGCGGCGCCACCTGCGGGTGGTGCCCCGCAAGCCCGAGGGCACGCCCCACGGGCGGCGCCTGCTCAACGGCAGCGGCATCGGCCTGGTGGAGCTGGATCCAACCGGCGTGCCCTGGCGTATCCGCGAGCTCCTGGCGGACGGCCGGGTGATCCCCTTCACCCGCCGCGAGGCGGAGTCGCGCTGGGACTGAAGCGACGTGCAACCAGCTCGGCCCCTCGCGCGAGGTAGAGGTCCTCACCCCTTCCGCCAGGACACCGCTTGCAGGGAAAGCCTAACAAGCTCCGAGGTCACCCTTGTCCGCCAGCCAAGGGGGATTCCCTCCCACGACCAGGATGCTCGCTTGCCGTCCTGATCACGCGCACCTGGATCTACCTGGCTCATGGGGACCTGCCGGTGATGACCGGCATCCTCTACGGGATCAAGCCGGCAATGACCGCCATCCTGGTCTTCTCCGCCTGGCGTAACCGCTCCTGGCCCTGGGGGAGACCATCCCGGCACCGCTGTTCATCGTGGCGGCCTTCGTGGCTCCGTCGCCGACTGGACCAAGACACTCTTTGGCCCCGAGGCCCTGGTGCTAGCCGGCATCGCGGGGGCGATCTTATGGGTCAGCCGCCGAGCAGGGCCTGGACGGCGTCGGCGATCTCCTCCGCGTAGAGGTCGCGGAAGAAATGGTCCGCCCCGTCGAGCACCAGCAGGGTGACCCGCTCCCCATCGGCCTGCGGCTGCACCTTCTCCACCAGACCCGGAACCTGCTCGTCCTCGGTCCCCGCCACCACCAGCACTGGCGCCTTGATCTCGGGGAGCAGGGCCGGGGTGTTCATGCGGGGGTCCGGGGCATGGTAGGAGAGAAAGGCGTCCGCCGTGGCCGTGGTGTCGGCGCAATAAACGAAGCCCACGGGCGCCATGGGCTCACCCCCCTTGCCCTCGGCCTGGAGCCGACGCGCCGCCTCCAGTTGGGGGTCGAGATCCTTGCCAAAGCGCTTCTGATAGTCCGCCGCCGCATAGTCCTGGCTCCAGGTCTGGGGGGCGATCAGGATGACGGCGGACAGGGGCGCATCGGGGTGCCCGGCGGCGAAGCGAGCGACCTGATTGCCCCCCCGGGAGTGCCCCAGCAGGACGGCCTGCTTGACACCCTGGGACTGGAGCCAGCCCAGCCAGGCGCCGATCTCCTCCACGGCATCGGTGTGCTTGTGAATGTGGGGGGTGGCGCAGTCGTACATGCCCCGGCGCTTGTCGAGCCCCAGGCTCAGGGTCATGGAGAGTGAGCTGATGCCCCGGTCCTTCAGGACGGACTGCAGGGTCTCCATGATCTCCATGCGCCCATGGGCCAGGGTACCGTGGGTCATCAAGACCACGGGGCCCTGTTGCCAGTCTTCGCCTGCGGTCTCCAGGTTGGCGTTGAGGGTCAGACTCCCATGGGCGAGGCTGACCTCCTCCGCCTGGGGCGCGCCTGCCAGGAGCGCAAGGGTCAGGGTGAGCAGGGGTCCGGTCGTGGACAAGGGGTGTCGCATCATGGGCTCTCCGTCGGTGGTGGTGGTTGGGAAGGTGGTGTATGGACAGGTCGCCCTCGGATAGGGCCAGGCGGGTCCGATGGGCCGCGTGGGCGCGCCTCGCCGCCCGGTGGCTCAGCAGCAGCCCCCGGCCGGCGCCTCGGGTTCAGCATCCGCGGCGAAGGGCAATCCGGTACCGCGACCCTCGAAGATGCCA
>JBLMWY010000426.1:0-3212 GCA_050257475.1 Bdellovibrio bacteriovorus | reverse complement strand
CTTCGATACACTGTTGCAGCTTAGGCTGCTCCATCTAGCGACCTAATCCGCAGGAGATTTCGGCCACTTAGTGGGTCGACAGTGGGAGTCCATAGCGGCCGCCCAGGAGGCCACCATCGGGCAACCGGAATCAGCAGCCGCTGCTTGGCGAGAGAGGCCGCTTTGCGCGTTCAAGAGACGCTCGCCGGCTCGCCTCGGGCTGGCAGCTACTGCGACTCAGTCCCTCCGGGTCAACGGTCGACGTCGATGCTCATACCGCCTCGCCCGCCGATGCTTCGAGCTACGAGTATCGCGCGCTCCTCGGCCTGGCGCTTTCAACGTGCCACAGCGTAGCGATGGGGACAGCGTGCCCCTGTCCCCGCAGTCCGCCCCGGCGATGCCTCTGGCAAAGCACCCGGACTTCGCAGTCCCCGGGGGTCCCATCCCGGAAAGAGGGCGCGGGTACTCATGCTCTCGGTGCGCCGACCCACGACCCTTGCGCTTCCGACGAACTCCCACGAGGCGCGATCTTAGCTCTCCTGTCGGTGACTACTGTAGCGACGCCTACAACGCGTTGGTCTGAGGCCCTCAGAGCCCACTGCCGAAGGAACGGGCCGCGCAGGTTCTCGCACCGCGGATCGGTCCGCGGTTGATCTGGCCCAGCCTCCCGCCTCGGATAGGGGAAATATACTTGGTGTGCTTTGTGGGGCCGACGTCGGCCCCGCGCGCCGTCCCCACCCGGAGGGCCGCCCATGTCCACCACCGTCGAGAACCTGCTCAGCAATCCGCTCCTCGGACTGGAAGTCGCGGCCGGGAGCGCCGGCCTATGGCGGCAGGTGCTTACCCCTGAGCTCAACCGCCCATCCCTGGAGCTGACTGGTTATTTCGACGCCTTTCGCGCCGAGCGCATCCAGGTCTTCGGCAAGGGGGAAGTGATCTTCGTCGAGGCACACTCGGGCGATCCGGCTCTCCTCGACAACCTGGACCGCATCCTCTCGGGGGAACTCCCCTGCGTCATCGTCACCAACGGCAGTGCGCCACCGAGGATGCTGCTGGAGGTGGCGGAGCCCAGGGGCATCCCGGTGCTCAGCACGCCCCATAACACCACCAAGCTCTTCAAGCGCCTGTGGGAGCACCTGGACGCTGAGTTCGCCCCGGAGACCACGGTCCACGGGGTGCTGATGGACATCCACGACGTCGGGGTGTTGATCCTCGGGGACAGCGCGGTGGGCAAGAGCGAGTGTGCCCTGGAGCTGATCCGCCGCCGCTTTCACCTGATCGCCGACGACGTGGTCACCATCAAGTGCCTGGGCGATTCCCAACTCGTCGGGCGGGCTACCGAGCTGCTGCCCTACCACATGGAGGCCCGCGGAATCGGGATCATCGACATCTGTCGCCTGTTCGGCGCCGCAGCGGTGCGCCCGGATAAGCGCATCACCTTGGCCATCACCCTGGTGGACTGGCATGAGGCGCAGAACGTCGACCGCACCGGCCTCGACGAGGAGCGCGTCAGCATCCTCGACGTCGCCATCCATCACATGACCATCCCGGTGCGCCCCGGGCGCAACGTAGGCACCCTGGTGGAGGTCGCCGCCCTCAACCACAAGCTTAAGCACTTGGGCATCAACACGGCGCGCCTGGCAGAGGCGGAGCTGCTGGCGCGCATGGGTGCCGCGGGAGGGCGGTAATCGCGCCCGGGGTGGGCACACACACTGCCCGTGCGAACCTGAGACGACGCTGCTCGACGGCCATTTTGGCCATGATCGGTCCGCCTGGGTCGCCCGCCTCATGGTCGGGATCACCTGGTCCTCGCGCTGCTGGCGGCCGTCCCGAGCCTTTGGCCCCAGGCATCCCCCCGGCTCAATGCTCGACCCCAGAGGGCCGTAGGACTCCAGGATCGAGATGATCAGCTCTTCGCCCTACTTCCTCCACTCTGCGGGGATGCCGACCACCAAGATGACCATCTTGAAGTTCTCGACCCCGTACTTGTCGAACGCAGCTCACAGCGCAGGATGCGGCGGCGAGCCCTCTCGGAGTCTGAACCCCCTTCGCGGGTCCCGGGCCAGGAGCTCCGGGAGCTGAGCCGGCTGCTGACGCGCCGCTGCTCCCGAGGTGCTGGGGCTTCGCGGCGAGTGCCGCCAGGGTGGGGCTGGTGTAGCCGAGCTACGCGTTTCGAGCTACGAGCTGAGAACTTCGCGCTTGGAGGTTCGAGGTTCGAGCGAAGAGCGTAGGGACCACCAGCCGCCTCACCTCGCCCCATGAGCCGGGCTGGGCTCGGTCACCGAACCGGCGGGTCCCAGCCACCCATGCAGTGCCTCGCAGTAAGCCAGGTCGAAGCGGCCGTAGTCATCCTCCCCACCTGGGTTGTCACAGCGGCTGAAGCCTCCCCACAGGACACCCACAAAGCTCACTCGCGTCCAGGAAGAGCCCCGACCCGCTGCTCCCTGGGGAAGTCGCTCCTGTCGACCAGCGGACCCGCAGGTAGTGTAGCTCCTCTGGGTCCGCCGTCTCGCCGCAGTAGGCCACATCCTCGCAGTTCAGCTACTCGGACACGCTCCCGAAGGCGATCTGCTGCAACCGTCCCTGGGGGTGGTGGAGCCCAGTGATCGCCGTGCCCAAGGCGCGCAGCGCCGCCGACCACGCGCTGAAGACTACCCCCGGTGGCGGCGGGTGGCGAAGCCGCAGGAAGCTCGTGTCGGTCGTCTGCTCGGTATAGAGCAGCTCTGCCCCTCCTGACACCGACTGGACATCCTCTCTGGGACCCGCGCAGCGACTCGCTCTGACAATCCGGCAGCTGACGCTCGGGCGCAGCGCCACAGCTAACCGCAGCGGACGCTTTGCGGTCACCGATCAGCGTCAGAGTCGTGCGACGGGCAGGGCGAGAAGCGGACATTCAACGAGGGGGAACGAGCCGGCCTACCGGGCGTCGGCGGGGCCGGGCCGTTTGAGTCCCATGGGACCGGACCCGGCCAGAAGCGGCCGCTCATCCATCAACGCAACGGATATCGAGTGACGTCAATCCTGTTCGGGCCATCGTCGGCTGGCTATGCTCCCCGGCCATGAAGATCAAATTTATTCTCCCGGCGCTCACCGAGGCAGAAAGCCCGTTCTGGCGGCCCATCAAGTACTCGCTGTTTCCGCCGCTCGGGCTCGCAACGCTTGCGGCCTATCTCGACGATGGGGACGATGCCGAGATTGTCGACCAGCACGTGCAGAAGCTGGACCTGACCGAT
>JBLMWY010000425.1:0-4448 GCA_050257475.1 Bdellovibrio bacteriovorus | reverse complement strand
CGCGGCGGCCCATGAACCAGTCACTCAGGTCTTGATCCTGGTGCCGTAGCAGGGTGACGAAATCGCCCCGACCCACCGGATCCAGGTTGGGATAGCCCAGGTCCAGGAAGCGCAGCAGCAGGTGATCCAGCTCCAGCATGCCCCGCCGGCACTGCCAGCGCAGCCGCCGGACCTCCTCCTCGCTCGGCGCCGTCATGTCACCCTTCCTCGGCCCTCGGCCCTAGATCCCTTTTTCCAGCATCAACTCCTTGATGCGCCCGATGGCGCGGGTGGGGTTTAGCCCCTTCGGACAGACCTCCACGCAGTTCATGATGGTGTGGCAGCGGAAGAGCTTGTAGGGTCCCTCCAATGCGTCGAGGCGCTCCTCGGTGGCCTGGTCCCGGGTATCGGCGAGGAAGCGCCAGGCCTGGAGCAGGGCGGCGGGGCCGTGGAACTTCTCCGGGTTCCACCAGAAGGAGGGACAGGCCGTGGAGCAGCAGCCGCACAGGATGCACTCGTAGAGCCCGTCGAGTCGGTCCCGCTCCTCGGGTGACTGGAGGATTTCCTGCTCCGGCAGGGGGTCCTTACGCACCAGGTAGGGCTTGACCGCCCGGTACTGCTCGTAGAACTGGGTCATATCCACCACCAGGTCCCGGATCACCGGACGGCCCGGGAAGGGGCGCACCTCGATGGGCTCCTTGAGCTCGGTGATGGGGGTGATGCAGGCGAGCCGGTTCTTGCCGTTCACATTGACCCCATCGGAGCCGCAGACCCCCTCCCCGCAGGAGTGCCGGAAGGAGAAGGACTCGTCCTGCCGTTTGACCTCCAGCAGGGCGTCGCGCAGCATCATGCCCTGGAAGGGCCGCACCTCGAAGGCCTGCATGCGCGGCTTCTCGCCGGAGTCGGGGTTGTAGCGGTAGACGCTGATTTTCATGGGTGGTGTCTGCGGCGTTTCAGGCGGTTTGCTCGCGTCTGTAGGGTCGGCGAGCACGTTCCAACGGGAAACATGTGGCGAGTAGCGAGTGGCGAGGGCCGGGGGGCATTCCTCGCAACTTGGCCCTCGCCACTCGCCACTTCCTCAATACACCCTCTCCTTCGGCGGAAAGCTCTCCACGGTGAGGGGCTTGGTCCGCACCGGCTTGTAGTCCATGCGGTCCCCGTCCCTGAAGTAGAGGCTGTGCTTCATCCAGTTGACGTCATCGCGCTTGGGGTAGTCGGGCCTTGAGTGGGCCCCGCGGCTCTCCTTGCGGTGCAGGGCGGAGACGGCGATGGAGAGCCCCACGTCCACCAGGTTCTCGAGCTCCAGGGCCTCGATGCGGGCGGTGTTGAAGACCTTGGAGTGGTCCTGGAGGCGGGCGTCCGCGAGCCGATCCCGCAGCGCACAAAGCTTCTGATAGCCCTCGCCCATGATCTCCTCGGTGCGGAAGACCCCCGCGTGGTCCTCCATGCACTTCCTGAATTCGGCGCGAAGCTGTTGGACCGGGACGCCGTCGCCCTTCTGGTCCCAGCGGGTGAGCCGCGCCATGGCCGCGTCCAGGCTCGCCGAATCGGCGGCCCGCTGGTAGGGGTTCTCGCGGACGAAGTCGATGATGTCCTTGCCCGCCAGGCGGCCGAAGACCAGGATGTCAAGGAGCGAGTTGCCCCCCAGCCGGTTGGCCCCGTGGACCGAGGCGCAGGCGCACTCGCCGGCGGCATAGAGCCCGGCGACCACCTCCTCGGCTCCGTGCCGCGCCGGGACCACCACCCGCCCGAAGCGGTCCGTGGGGATGCCCCCCATCGCATAGTGGGCGGTGGGGAAGACCGGGATGGGCTCGCGCACCGGATCGGCACCGGCGAAGATTCGGCTCGACTCCCGGATGCCGGGCAGGCGCTTGGCGATCACCGCCTCGCCCAGGTGATCCACCTTGAGGTAGACGTGGTCTGCCTGCTCCCCGCAGCCGCGCCCCTCCTTGACCTCGGTGACGATGGAGCGGGCCACCACGTCGCGGCTCGCCAGGTCCTTGGCCCGGGGGGCATAGCGCTCCATGAAGCGCTCGCCGTCCTTATTGACCAGGAAGCCGCCCTCGCCACGCACCCCCTCGGTGATCAGCATCCCCTTGCCGGCGATGCCGGTCGGGTGGAACTGGTAGAACTCCATGTCCATCAGGGGAATGCCGGCGCGCAGGGCCATGGCGCAGCCGTCCCCCGTGTTGATGTGGGCGTTGGAGGTGGTGCGGAAGACCTGGCCGCAGCCGCCGGTAGCGAGTAGGGTCGCCTTGGCCTCGATCAGGAGCGGCTCGCCGGTCTCGATCTCCAGCACCAGGGCCCCGCAGCAGATGCCGTCCTTGTCCCGCACCAGATCCAGGGCGAAGAACTCGTCGAAGAAGTGGGTGCGGGCACGCAGGTTCTGCTGATAGAGGGTGTGCAGGATGGCGTGACCGGTGCGGTCCGCCGCGGCGCAGGTGCGGGCCGCCTGGTCGCCGCCAAAGTTCTGGCTCTGACCCCCGAAGGCGCGCTGGTAGATCTTGCCGTTATCCAGCCGCGAGAAGGGCACCCCGGCGTGCTCCAGCTCGTAGACGGTGGGGATGGCCTCCCGGCACATGAACTCGATGGCGTCCTGGTCACCCAGGTAGTCCGACCCCTTGACGGTGTCGAACATGTGCCAGTGCCAGTTGTCCGGCAGCGCATTGGCCAGGGCCGCGTTCACCCCCCCCTGGGCGGCCACCGTATGGGAGCGGGTGGGGAAGACCTTGGAGACCACGGCCACCCGGATCTCGGCGGAGGCGAGCTGCAGGGCGGCGTTCAGGCCGGCCCCGCCGGCGCCGATGATGAGGGCGTCGAAGTGACGAGTGGGTACGTGCATGAGGTTCTGCTCCCCGGCGTTCAGGCGATGAGCCCGGCGGCGACGATCGCCTTCAGGGCCCAAAGGCCCGAGGCAAGGAAGACGAAGGCGAAGAGGGTCAGCAGCGTCACCCGGGCCCCCAGGTGGTGCACATAGTCGATCAGCACGTCCCGGACCCCCACCCAAGCGTGGGCCAACAGCACCGGGATCAGGAGCAGCAGGCCCGCGCTGACCAGTGGCTGGGTCACCCAGTCCTTCAGGGCGGCATGATCCGCCGGGGGCGCAAAGGTGAAATGGATCAACAGGTAGCCGAGGAAGAGGCCCAGGTAGACGGCGGTCGCCCGCTGGATGACCCACGCCATGAGTCCGGAGGCCTGACGGCTCACAGGGTCACCCCCAGGCCGATGACCAGCAGGGCCACCGCGGCGATCATGGCCGTCAAGGCGCTCTGACGGGCGGCGGTCCGCTCCAGCCCGATCCCGAGATCCAGCAGCAGGTAGCGCAGCCCGGCGAAGAGATGATGAAGCAGTCCCCAGGCGAGCACCAAAAGGGCCAGGCGCGCCGGCCAACTCGCGAGAAAGGCGGCCGCGGCGACGAATCCATCGGGTCCGGAGAGGGCCTGGTGGAACAGGATCGCGGCGGCCGGGATGGCGAGCACCATCACGACCCCGCTGATGCGGTGGAGGATGGACACGATGCCGGTGGCCGGGAGCTTGATCCGCCACAGGTCCAGGAACACGGGTCTGGTGGTTTGCATAGTCGTCCGGCGGTGAGGTGCTCGTCAGCGGCCCGGTCCTGGCTGCGCCTCTGTCTCAGTTCCGGGTTGTCTCAGTTCCCATTCGACAGCCTGTGGTGGCTGCCGTTTGGTGCTGGCTGGGGGTCAAAGCCCCTCCCTGACTGTGGACTTCCGGCGAGTCCCGGGGGCAGATCGAGTCGCCCCATCTGGGTGCCGAGAGGCGCCCTGCTATTGTGCGCTGCAACAGAGTATAGAGCCAATCTGTACTCCATCAATTGGATTTATCAAACCAGAGCCTCAGCCGTTTGTTCGGTCTTGCCCCGAAGCTTAGTCGGGCAGTGGTCATCGGCAAAAAAAGACCCGGCACTTGGCCGGGTCTCGGGTCGGTCTCTGTGCATGCGGATGCGGCACAGGGCGAGTCAGCCCATCTAGTCGTTCTGCGCCCTCGGGCGGCCCAACGTGGTCTGAGCATAGGCGCCGCGCTTGAGGACGTCCGTCAACTCGCCCCCGGCAAGCGCGTTGGCGGCCTCCTCCAGCTCCGGGCTCGCGAAGAGGCCAGAGGGGGAGACGTTGCCGTTAATGCAGGGCTCGAGCTGGGGGTCTAGCTCCGCCTGGTGAAGCAGGGCGAGCTGGTGCTCCGCACGCAGCTCGGTGGCGATGCGCCGCTGGGCCTCATGCCAGTCCTCCCCCGCCTGGGTGGCGAAGATGCCGCTGGCTGAGACCTGGCCGTTGATGGCCGGCTCGAGGCGGTTGTCGTCCGCAAGGACGGGGGTCGCGATCAGGGCCGATAGGGCCAGGGTCGTGATCACTTGACGCATGATGGATGGCTCCGGTTCGTAATTAAGTTAGCGCTAATATACATCCGGAATCTTTCCGGGTCAAGTGATCGGAATCTGAAAAGCTTTCTGAGAC
>JBLMWY010000424.1:0-2909 GCA_050257475.1 Bdellovibrio bacteriovorus | reverse complement strand
CCCTGGACACCGACGGCGACGGCGAGATCGGCCCGCAGGAGTGGGAGCGTGCGCGGGCGCAGGCGGCCCAGGTTGCGGAGCACGCCGAGGGGCGGCGGAGCCGCGCCCCGGTGCTTCCGGTGGTGCGAGCCACCGGGGACCCGCGACACCCCTTCCTGATCTCCACCCACACCGAGGAGGATCTGATCCGCACCCTGTCCTGGACCGTGGCCGGGACCATCCTGGGCTTTCTGGCGTTGGTCACGGCCCTCGGCTACGTCCTGGCTGGACGGCTAGGGACCTGGTCATGAGCGGGTCCGTCGGCAACGGGTCACGGGTGATCGTCGGACTCTCCGGCGGGGTGGACTCGGCGGTGGCGGCCCATCGGCTACTGGAGCAGGGCTACCGGGTGCAGGCCCTGTTCATGAAGAACTGGGAGGAGGACGACGCCCCGGGTTATTGTGCCGCGGAGGAGGACTTGAAAGACGCCGCCGCGGTGGCCGAGCGGCTCGGCATCGAACTCCTGACCGTCAACTTCTCGGCCGAGTACTGGGACCGGGTCTTCGCCGACTTCCTCGCGGAGTACCGGGCCCTGCGCACCCCCAATCCGGATGTCCAGTGCAACCGGGAGATCAAGTTCCGCGCCTTCCTGGACCACGCCCTGGGGCTCGGCGCGGACTGGATCGCCACCGGTCACTATGCCCGGGTGACCCGGGAGGGGGGACTCAGCCACCTGCGCCTGGCCGCGGACATGGACAAGGACCAGACCTATTTCCTGCACCTCCTTGATCAGGGGCAACTCAGGCGCAGCCTGTTCCCCCTCTGGGACCTGACCAAGGGGGAGGTCAGGGAGATGGCGCGGCGCCTGGGGCTTCCCAACGCGACCAAGCGGGACAGCACCGGGATCTGCTTCATCGGGGAGCGGCGCTTCCGGGACTTCCTGGCCCGTTACCTCCCGCACGAGCCCGGCCCCATCGAGACGCCGGAGGGCCGGGGGCTCGGGGAGCATCGGGGGCTCGCCTACTACACCATCGGCCAGCGGGAAGGGCTGGGGATCGGCGGCGTGCCCGAAGCCCGAGAGGCCCCCTGGTTCGTCGCCGCCAAGGACCCAGGGCGCAACCGCCTGGTCGTGGTCCAGGGGCACGATCATCCCCTGCTGCTATCGTCCGGGCTTCGGGCGGTGCGACCCCACTGGATCTTGGGGCGGACCCCGGGCCCCCGGCCCTTGGCCTGCCGCGCGCGCCTCCGCCACCGCCAGCCCTTGCAGGACTGCACCATCACCGCGCTCGGCCAGGCTGACTGCGAGGTACGCTTCGCCGAGCCCCAACGGGCCCTGACCCCGGGCCAGGCGGTGGTGTTCTACCGGGAGGACGAATGCCTGGGCGGGGCCACCATCGCGGGAACCCTGTCCCACGAGGAGGAGTGACGAGAGGAACCCCTTTCGGGGTCATCGGGACCCTAGGCTGGTATCCTTTGGCCTCGTTATTCACCCGTAGGAGCGGCGCCCCACCGCGACAGCAGGTCACGGCGGACTTGGGGGCGGGCGGCGGCCAACCCCGCTGACGCGGCGCTCCTACTCATTCTCGCGGGTCGATCCGGCAGCCCGATCCGCGATCCCGAGGAGCCCATGGCCTACGACAACCTGGACCGCCTCACCGCCCTGGCAGGCCTCTATCAGGCGGTGGCCTGCGTGATGCGCATCGCGCGCACCGGGAGCGCGGACGCGGCGGCGATGGAGCCCTGCATCCACAGCCTGTTTCAGGTGGATGCCCCGACGGTGACCGCGGTCTACGGCCCCCCGGGGGCCGTTGCCAATGGGGCGCGCCAGATCATCGCCCAGCTCACCGGAAAACCGGAGCGCAACCTGGAGCTGACCCGCTACGTGGTCAACCTGCTGAAGCTGGAGCGCAACCTATCGCGCCAGCCGAAGCTCCTGGCCCGCATCGGCGCCGGGATCGAGGCGGCCAACCAGAAGCGGGAGCACTTCGCCCTGCTGCATCCCAATCTGCTCGCCCACTTCGCCGAGCTCTACAGCGAGACCCTCAGCCACCTTCAGCCGCGTATCCTGGTGCGGGGTGAGCCCATGCACCTGCAGAACCCCGACAACCAGAACCGCATCCGCGCCCTGCTGCTCGCGGCCATCCGCTCGGCCATGCTGTGGCGCCAGGTCGGCGGCAACCGGCTTCAGCTCCTGCTGGGCCACAAGCGGCTGCTCCAGGATGCTCGCCAATACCTGGAATCCGCCGCGATCCCGAGACCCGAGGACTCCGCCCAGTAACGGGATCGGGGGGGAGGCGCCGCTGAGCCAATTGTAGGTCGGGCTTCAGCCCGACTACGACGTTGTGGGCGTATCGAGCGATGGGCGTCGGGCTGAAGCCCAACCTACGTCCGACCCACGTGGCACTGATTGGCTGGACGCCGCGCCCGGATGGCGCCGTGGTCCCGTCGATACTTCCGACCGGCACCGCCCTTTGATTAAGCTCCCCCCATCCGTCTCGTTCCAGGGAGCGCCCCTGTGCAGATCAACCACGACACCAGCCCGGCGGACCTGGCTGGCTCCGACCGCCGACAGATCCTGGTCCTGTTCGCCCACCCGTCCCAGGAGCGCTCGGAGGTCAATCGCCCCCTCGCCCAGGCCGCCCGGCGGGTGCCCGGGGTGGAGCTGGTGGACCTCTACGCGGAGTACCCGACGCTCGCCATCGACGTGGACCGGGAGCAGGCCCGGCTGCTCGCCAGCGACGTGCTGATCTTTCTGCACCCTCTCTACTGGTACTCCACCCCCGCCATCCTCAAGGAATGGCAGGACCTGGTGCTGGAGCACGGATTCGCCTACGGGTCGAGCGGCACCGCGCTCCAGGGCAAGCTCTTCTTCAGCGCCCTGAGCGCCGGCGGCCCCGAGCCCGCCTACTGCGCCCAGGGCTACAACCACT
>JBLMWY010000423.1:0-3358 GCA_050257475.1 Bdellovibrio bacteriovorus | reverse complement strand
TTCGGCGGGCGCTTGTCGGACCAGACGTACCAGTCGCGGCGCGGCGAGCCCGGGTCGCGACAGGCGTCGCGGAACCAGGGATGGGTGTCGGAGGTGTGGTTGAAAACCGCGTCGAGCAGGTAGCGCATGCCCCGCCGGCTGGTCTCGGCCCGGAGGTCTGCCAGGGCCTGGTCCCCGCCCAGATGGGGATCCACGTGCTCGAAGTCCTCCGTGTCGTACTTGTGGACGCTGGGGGAGGTGAAGATGGGGTTCAGGTAGAGGGCGGTGATGCCGAGATCCTGGAGATAATCGAGGGCTTGGCGCACCCCGATCAGGTCGCCGCCATAGAGCTCGGTGTTGGGATGCCGAGGGTCGATGGGCTCGCCCCATGCCTTCGTTCGGATCGGGCCCTGGCCCCGGCGGACCTCCTGCCCGAGGCGCGGATGGGGCGGCGACTCACCGCTCCCGCGGAAGCGCTCCGGGAAGATCTGGTAGAAGACCTGATCCAGCACCCAGTCCGGCGGGGACTCGCCGAAGTGCCAGCGGAAGAAGCGCTCCCGCAGAGGCAGACGGGGAGATTGACCCGCCGCATCCAGCCACACCTGGCGGTCCGGCCACAGCGCCTTGAAGGCGTAGACGGTCAGCGCATCCGCCGGGTTGGGCGTCAGGTCCGCCTCGTAGACCCGCCAGGGCCCAGAGTCCTGGCACCGAGCCATGGGGACCAGCCACTCCTCGTTGTCGGGCTCCAGGCGCAGAAAGACACCCGTTGGATCTTCCGCAGCCCGGAGCCAGAGCTGCACGCGAGAACGCCCTCCACGCTCGACGAGAAACGGCGGCACCTGATGATGAAGGAGCAGCGGATCGCTCATGGTGGCTCCGGTCAGGGTCTCAGTCTCGGGTTGGCCTTCTCGAGCCCGTAGGTCGGACTTTAGTCCGACCGGGACCTTTCAACCTGACTCCACCATCGCTGTCGGGCTGAAGCCCGACCACGGCTGGGGCGGGACAGTCTGGTTTGAGGCAACATTGGGAGCAGCGGGGTCGGGTGCGGCAGATCTCCTTGCCATGCCGGACGATCAGGGCATGGTACTCGTTGTAGAGGGGCACGTCGGGACCTAGGGCGGCCTCGAAGGCCGAGCGGATGGTCTCGTAGCCCTCATGCCCGGTCAGCAGCCCGAGACGCCCGAAGATCCGCCGGGTGTAGGCATCCACCACGAAGACCGGGCGCTCGAAGGCGTAGAGGAGCATGTCGTCGGCCGTCTCCGGGCCTATGCCGGGGATGGCGAGCAAGCCGTGTCGCAGCTCGCCGGTCCCGAGTGCGCCTAGGCCCTCCATGCCACCCTGGTCGAGGAAGGCCGCGCAGAAGGCACGCAAGCGCTGGGCCTTGACGTTGAAATAGCCCGAGGGCTGGAGGGCCTGGGCCAGCTCCTCCGGCGGCAGGCCCAGGATGGCCTCCGCCTCCAGCGGGATTCGGGCCCTCAGCCGCTCCAGGGCCCGCTCCACGTTGGTCCAGGCCGTGTTCTGGGTCAGCACGGCCCCCACCATGACCTCGAAGGGGGTCTCTCCCGGCCACCAGTGTTGCGGCCCATAGGCCGCGAGCAGGGCATCGAAGACGGCGCGAAGGGCCTCCGTGTTCATCGCTGTCGTAGTCGATCGAGCGGCGCGTCGCGGCGAGGCGCCGCTCCTAGCCATTCAGGTGAAGAGCGTCAGGACCCCGGTATAGCCATAGAGGCGGTCCTGGGAGATCTCGCCGTTGGCGTAGAAGCCCACCAGGGGGAAGTCCCCGAGGGTGTCACGGATCTGTCTGAGCTCGGCGGAGTCGGGGCCGAAGAGGTTGGCCCCGCGCCCCAGGCAGGAGCAATAGATACCGCCCCGGGGCGGGGCCGAGAGGCGGCCCTTGAGGGTGAGCAGCATGCGGTCCAGGTCTTCCCGGGCGGATGCCGCGTCGCGCCGGCAGAACATGAGCTCGCGCCCCGGCTCCACCAGGTCGCCCACCGCCACCAGCCCCTCGTTGGGGTCTATGCCCACCAGGTTGCGCACCAGGTAATCACCCGTGTCGGAGCCCGGGATCGGCAGGCCGACGAAGATGTAGCCGCCGATCCGCATCAGGTCCCGGGCCAGGATCTCACCGATGTCAGTCTTGAGCACATCCAGGGCGGGCTGGCCGTCCAGGGTCATCAGGATGTTCCGCCGGGCCTCGGTAACCATCCGGTGGGGACCAATCGGTGAGCAGCCCTGGCTGAGTCGGGTGATGACGCCCACCTCCGCGCCGAACAGGACGCCGGAGACGCCGCCCTGGCCCACGCCGTTGGCAATGGTGTAGGCATTGCCCTGGGAGCTCGCGAGCCCGCCCACCAGAAAGCCCGAGGCGGTCCGTTGGGCGAGCTGCTTCACCAGGGCCTCGGTGAGCGGGTTGACCGGATCCCCGTGGACCAGGCCGAGCATGGGGCTGTGGGTGGCGATCCACTCCCGATAGCGCGCGTCGAAGGCATCCAGGTCCTTGACCAGGGTAGGGAAGACCTGGAAGCCCCCGGGCGGGAGCTCCGCCAGCATGAGGGCGGCCGCGGGCTCCTCGTAGTATTCGGTCCCGGTGGCGCAGATCCCCATGCCGACCGCGCCGACCCACTGGGGGACGCCGGTAGCCTGGACCAGGTGGTCGAGCAGCTCCCCCAGGTCCTCGCCCAGAGGGTCGGTGACGTAGAGGAAGCCCAGGTTGGCACCCGGCGGGACCGGCCTGATCTGCTCCAGACAGGTCGCGGCGATGGATCGGCAGTCCTCCCCCACGGCATGGGCATAGCGGAATGGATGCATCGAGTCCTCCTGGGGGCCAGGGCAGAGGGCGAGGGCAGAGGGCCGGGTTCAAATCTCAGCCAGATGGCCCCGCTCCTGGAGCCAGCCCCGCCGATCGGCGGCGCGCTTCTTGGCAAGCAGCATGTCAAGCAGGTTGTTGCTGTCCTCCTCCGCTTCAACCGTGAGCTGCACCAGCCGACGGGTGTCCGGGTGGATGGTAGTCTCCCGAAGCTGGGCCGGGTTCATCTCGCCGAGCCCCTTGAAGCGCTGCACATTGACCTTGCCCTTGATGCGCTCGGCATCGATGCGGTCCAGGATGCCCTTGCGCTCGCTGTCATCCAGGGCGTAGAAGACCTGCTTGCCCACGTCGATGCGGTAAAGGGGCGGCATGGCCACATAGACGTGCCCGTCGGCCACCAGGCGCCGGAAGTGACGGAAGAAGAGCGCGCACAGCAGGGTCGCGATGTGGGCCCCATCCGAGTCCGCGTCCGCCAGGATGCAGACCTTGCCGAAGCGCAACCGTGACAGGTCGTCCGAGCCCGGGTCAACGCCGATGGCCACCGCAATGTCGTGGACCTCCTGGGAGCCCAGG
>JBLMWY010000422.1:0-6202 GCA_050257475.1 Bdellovibrio bacteriovorus | reverse complement strand
GACCACCACCCGTCGGCCGAGGTCGGCGTTGACATCCGCAAGGTCGTCGGGATTCCGGCGCGGCGTCGTGTCGCCGCGGGTCTCGGTGTCGGTCATGGTGAAGACGATGGAAACGGATTGGAGCCTAGGGCGATTAGGTGGCGGACCTCGCACCCGGATCCAAGGGCTGGTGGTCTTGGGCAGGCGGCGTCTTGGCCTTCGGGCGATTTCCTCCCGATCCGCCGCAGATCGTTAGCCAAGCTGCTTGGGCGGCCCGATCACAACACGGCGAAGGCGGGATGTCTGGGATTGAGCAGAAAATGGGTCTCGACGGGGATCGCGGCGTACAGGTGGAATCTGGAGGTGTTGGGTTCGCTCGGGTAGGGGCTACCAGGATTCGCCGAAGGGCCGCAGATCCAGCTCGAATGTCCAGGCGGACCTGGGCTGGCGGGCGAGGAAGAAGACGGATTCGGCGATGTCGTCCGGGCGGGCGAAGAAGCTGTCCGGAGCATCGGGCATCATCGCGCGTGAGGCGGGCATGTCCACCATGGCGTCGATGATCACATAGGCCACATGGATGCCCTCGGGACCCAGCCTCCGGGCCAGGGACTGGGCGAGGCTGCGCTGGGCGGCCTTGGCGGAGGCGAAGGCGACAAAGCCCGCCGCACCCTTCAGCGAGGCGGTGGCGCCGATGACGATGATGCTCCCCGAGCCGGCGGCCCGCATCGCCGGGATCACCTGCTGGGCGGCCAGCAGACACCCGTAGGCGTTGACCCGCCAGGCCCGCTCGAAGGCCTCCGGGCTGGTGGCGTCGATGTCGCCGAACTCCCGGGTGGAGGCGTTATAGATCAGGGTCTGGGGTGGGCCCAGCTCCTCCTGGATCCGGGCGAAGACCCGGGCGGCATCCGCTGGGTCCGTCGCGTCGTAGGCGTAGGCGCGGGTACCGGCGATCTCCCGGGTCAGGGTATCCAGACCTTCCTGCCCTCGGGCAAGCAGGGCCACCTTGAACCCCGCGCGGCTGAACTGTCGGGCAAAGGCCGCGCCATTTCCGGGGCCGGCGCCAACGATCACACAGACTGGGACCCTCATCCTGCAGACTCCGAGAGCGAGCTGGCCGATGATCCCTATTGTGGCCTCAAGCCACCATGGGGACCAGGGTCGGCGCAAGCAGTTCAAGGGCATCGGCGGTGGCGAGCGACACGATATAGCCCCGCTTTCCGCCGTTGATGTAGAGGCGCGGCAGGCCGGCAATGCCGGCCTCGCAATAGACGGTCATCGGCCGACGGGTGCCGAAGGGGGAGGTGCCGCCTACCTGATAGCCCGAGTGTTTGTCCGCCACCTTGGGGTCGCAGGGGGCCACGCGCTTGACCCCGATGGCGCGGGCCAGGGCCTGGGTGGAGACCTGGCAGTCCCCGTGCATGAGCGCGATAAGAGGGTTTCCGTGCTCGTCTTCCATGATGAGGGTCTTGATGACCAGGTGCTCGTCGACTCCCAGCTCCCGGGCGACCTGGGCGGTCCCGCCACCTTCCACGTAGTTGTACAGGTGCCCCTGGAAGGGCACGCCCGCCGCCCGCAGCACGCGCACGGCCTGGGTGACGGGCTCTTTGATCGATTTCATCGGAAGTGGCGAGTCGCGAGTAACGAGTGGCGAGAAGCGCGCTCAGAGGTCAGCCTTTATTGGCCCTTGGCCCTCGCTACTCGGCCATTTTCTCCCAAATCAGGGTGCGATTGTTGACGGGCATCGGGACGTCGTCGATGAGCCGCAGCCCGCTCCGCTCGCCGAGGCGCTGCAGATCGTCCAGGTCCCGCACGCCCATGCGCGGATCCCGGGCGCGGAGCGCAGCGTCGAAGCGGGCATTGCTCTCGCTGGTATGGCGGCCGGCGATTCGGAAGGGGCCATAGAGCGCAAAGTGGCCGCCGGGGACGAGCACCCCGCCGACACCCTGGAACATGGCCGCCACCTCCCCCTGCCCCATAATGTGGGCCGTATTGGCGCTGAAGACCCCGTCGAAGGGACCTCTAGGCCAGTCGCCGAGGACGTCCAGGGCCAGCGGCGCCGGCAGGTTGGGCAGCCGCGCTTCATCAAGCCAGAGCCGTATCCCGGGGAGGTTGCCGGGCACATCGCTCGTCTGCCAGGTGAGGTGGGGTAGGGCGGCGGCGAAGTGGACCGCGTGCTGGCCGGTGCCGCTGCCAACCTCCAGCACCCGCGACGCTTCCCGGAACAGGGAGGCGATGACGGCCAGGATCGGCGCCTTGTTCTGGTCGCAGGCCTCGGAATAGGGTTTGTTCATGACACTCAGTGTGCCACAGGCGAGGGACGCTAGGTTCCAGCGCCATCTGTCGTGGACCGGTCCCCCGCCGTCATCCGGTATGATGGCGCCATGCAGCGGGGCCATTTGCGCACGGTCTTGGATTCTCGAGCTTGAAGCGTCTATTGCGGTTGTTTCTTCGGTCTCAGGCCCTGGTGCCGCTGATCCTGGCCCTGGTCGGCTGCGGGGTGGCCTCGTGGCGGGATGGCGGCGCCCCGGGTCGGGAGCCGTCTGGAGCCTCCGGCCCGCCGGTCGAAGGGTCCCGCTCGCCGGGCCCCCCGGTCCCGCCACCCCCGCAATGGAGTGGCGGCGGCCAGCGCGACCGGGGGACGCCAAGCGCGGGGGGACCTGAGTCGTCGTCGCCGCAGCTCGGATACAGTCTCTACAGCCAGGATCCCTCGGTGCTGCGGGGTCAGGTCGCGGACCTGTGCGCCGGCGTTCCGGACGATGAACGGCCGGATCTCCTGACCTCCCTGGTGGCGGACCTCTATCTCTCCGCGGTTGACCCGGCCTACTCCGCCGAGGCCCTGATCCTAGGTGGCTGCGGGTCCCTGGAGGCGGTCGTCCGGGAGCTGATCGCCCAGGGGGGACATCAGGTCGTGGGTCCTGTGACCGCGCGCGCCTCCCAGCTCGGCGGGCCCGGGGCCCAATCGCGCATCGAGGCGGCGGCGGCCGCCGGCCTTGACCGTGCCCGCGGGACGCCCGATGCTTCCACCCAGGCGCCTCTCACCGGGGCCGCCACCTACGCCATGGCCCATATCAGCCCCGGCCTCTACGACCTCGCCGGGGCGGACGCGCTCAATACGCTCTACGCCAATGCGGTCCCGGGTTTCGGTCTCTACACCTTCGTCCTACTCAGCGCCGGCCCGGGGACCCAGGCGGCGGCGGGACAGGCGCGCGACCGGGAGCTCCTGCGGGTGATCGAGACCTATGTGCCCCGGGACGGAACCGGGGGGGGCGGCCCCGAGGCCCACGTCTTCTTAGTGGCGGTGCATCCGGAGCGCGGGTCCTTGCCCTTGGCGGAGCAGACGGGCCCGGAGCTCTCAGACCCCATGCGGCGTCAGCTCGCGCAAGAGCTCCGCGGCTCGGGACTGGGGTCCCTAGCCCGGCGCCTCGAGACCCGCCCCGGACCCTTTCTGGTGGTGAGCCCCGAGCCTCGCCTGCTGCCCAGCGGGGCGGGATCCCCCCGCCTGGTGGTCGATCTCTCCCGGATCGGCAGCGAGTATCTGTACACGGTTGTGGATGCCCTCGATCAGGACGTGCCGACAGGCACCCCCAGCGCCGGGCTCGACGCCATCGAGGAGCGGCTCTCGACCCTACCCCTGGGGACCGGCCCTCAGGGCGCGGTCGCCGAGTCCTGGGTGTTTCGGGTCGGGCGAGGCGGCGGGGGCCGGGTGTCCGCACGATGATCACCCAGGGCGTCGTGACCCTGATCCGCTTCCTGATCGGGATCTTCCTGCTCCAGGGGGTCACGGGCCTGCTGGTCTACACGGCGCTTGGCACCCAGTGGCAGAGCACCTGGCCCCTGTTTTTGCTGCTCGGGGGGGCCATCGGCTTCCTGGTGGCCCTCTGGTTCAGCGCCCTGGTAGGAGTGGAGCGCCGCCACGCGGTGGCCCGGGCCAGCGAGCGTTTCTCCAAGGAGCGGGAGCAAATCCGGGTCAAGGCCGAGCAGCAGCGGACCAAGGATGTGCGTACCCAGGAGCGGCTGGCCGCGAAGGCGGCCAAGGGTGGTGGTGTGGGGCGGGGGCTTAGCCTCAAGTCGGGGGCGCTGGTGGGCGGGGCCGTGGGGGTGGGGACCGCTATGCTGCTGACCCAATTCGTGACCATCGGCCTGCTCACCCTGGCCACCGCCGGCGGGGCCGCTCTGGGCTATGGGGTGCGTGCCCGCCAGGAGCGGCTGATCGCGGGCCGCCGGCTCGGGACCGACGACGCCGGCCTCAAGGTCATCTCCACCCAAGAGCCCCCCCTCGCCATCGAAGGCCGGGGCCGGCGCACCCGGCCCCCCGGGGACGCCTGACCCGTACCTCCGCCGCCGCCGGATGCGAGCATCAAACATCACCACCAGGAGCGCACCATGGCCGAGATGACGTCCTACCTGCCCGGCACCTTTTGCTGGGTCGATCTGGCTGCCCCCGACCCCGAGGCCGCTAAGGCCTTCTACGGGTCGGTCTTCGGCTGGACCGCGGAGGATCCATACGCGGATGCAGGCGTCCCTTACACCATGCTGAGCTATGAGGGCAGGCAGGCCTGCGGACTCTATCCGCCCTCCCCGGAGCAGGGTCCGATGCCCTATTGGTCGAGCTATGTGAGCGTGACCGACGTGGACGCCGCCGCGGAGCGCGCGGTTGCCCTTGGCGCCACCCTGGTCATGCCGGGAATGGATGTCATGGAGGAGGGCCGGATGTGCTTCATCCAGGACCCGACGGGGGCAATGGTGGGGCTCTGGCAGGCGCGGGCGCACCACGGTGCTCAGATCGACAACCAGGTGGGTGCCCGGTCCTGGAACGAGCTGCTGACCCGGGACACCGTGCGGGCGTCGGCCTTCTACGGCGCGCTCTTCGGCTGGACCACCCGCACCAGCCCGGAGCTGATGGAGGGCCGCTACGCGCTCTTCGAGCTTGCAGGGAAGCCCGTCGGCGGCATGCTGGAGATCCAGGCGGACTGGGGCCCCATGCGGCCCCACTGGACCGTCTATTTCGGGGTCGCGGACTGCGACGCTGCCCTGGAGACGGCTGCGCGGCTCGGTGGGTCAGTCCTAATGGGCCCTGAGGAGATCGAGAAGGTGGGCCGCTTCGCCTATCTCCGGGACCCCCAGGGCGCCACCTTCGCGGTGATTCAAAGAAGTAGCGAGTAGCGAGGGGCGAGCGCCGAGGAGGTTCGGTATCCTATCGGCCCTCGGCCCTCGGCCCTCGGCCCTCGGCCCTCGTGACTCGTTACTCGCCACTGATCTTCCATGTCCGAGACCGTCGCCTACACCCCCGAGGGCCTGGAGCGCCAGCCCCTCAAGGACTTCACCGAGAAGGCGTACCTGGACTACTCCATGTACGTCATCCTGGATCGCGCCCTGCCCCATGTGGGGGACGGGCTCAAGCCCGTGCAGCGGCGCATCCTCTACGCCATGTCGGAGCTCGGGCTCTCGGCGACCGCCAAGTTCAAGAAGTCCGCTCGCACCGTGGGCGACGTGCTGGGCAAGTTCCACCCCCACGGGGACACGGCCTGCTATGAGGCCATGGTCCTCATGGCCCAGCCCTTCAGCTATCGCTATCCCCTGATCGACGGCCAGGGCAACTGGGGCTCGCCCGACAACCCCAAGTCCTTCGCGGCCATGCGCTACACCGAGTCGCGCCTGACCCCCTACGCGGAGCTGCTGCTCTCGGAGCTGGACCAAGGCACGGTCGACTGGCAGCCGAACTTCGACGGCACCCTGGAGGAGCCCAAGATCCTGCCCGCCCGGCTGCCCAACCTGCTCTTGAACGGTGCCACCGGGATCGCCGTGGGCATGGCCACCGACATCCCTTCCCACAACCTGCGGGAGGTGGCCCGGGCCTGTATCCATCTCTTGGATCATCCCGATGCCACCATTGAAGAGCTGGTGGCCCACTGCCCGGGTCCGGACTTCCCCACGGCAGGCGAGATTGTCACCCCGCCGGAGGAGCTGCGCAGGATCTACCGCACCGGTGGGGGCAGCCTCAGGCAACGGGCCCGCTTCGAGCTAGAGCAGGGGGAGATCGTGATCACGGCGCTGCCCTATCAGGTCTCGGGGGAGCGGGTGATGGAGCAGATCGCGGCGCAGTTCAACGCCAAGAAGCTCCCCTGGCTCGAGGACTTCCGGGATGAGTCGGATCATGAGTTCCCGACCCGTTTGGTCTTGGTGCCGCGCTCCAACCGGGTGGACGTGGAACGGCTCATGTCCC
>JBLMWY010000421.1:0-5595 GCA_050257475.1 Bdellovibrio bacteriovorus | reverse complement strand
CTCGCCCTCGGCGGGCTTCCGCAGCTCGGCGAGCTCGCCGGGGCCCGAGTGGCCATCCAAGGCTTCGGGGAGGTCGGCGGGGTGGCGGCGCGCCTGCTCCAGGAGAAGGGGGCCCACGTCATCGCCGTCAGCGACTCGCGTGGCGGCATCCTGGCGGAGAACGGGGACGACCTGGATCTGGCCGCCGTGACCGCCCACCGCGCCGAGGCCGGGACCGTGGTGGGACTCCCGGGGAGCCGCAGCATCACCAACGCGGACCTGCTGGCGCTGCCCTGCGACATCCTGCTCCCGGCCGCGCTCGGTGGGCAGATCCACGGCGGCAACGCCCATCGGGTGCGGGCCAAGCTGATTGTGGAGGGGGCCAACAGACCCGTCACCCCGACAGCCGACGACATCCTGAGTGCCCAAGGGGTCCTGATCCTTCCAGACATCCTGGCCAATGCGGGCGGGGTGACCGTGAGCTACTACGAGTGGGTGCAGAACATCGAGCACCACAGTTGGCCCCTGGAGGAGATCAATGGGCGCCTGCGGGCCCGGCTCTTCAGCGCCACCGACCGGGTGGTGAGCCGCTGGCGGTCCCTGCCGGGCGGCTGCCCCGACGCGACCCTCTGCACGGACCTGCGAACGGCCGCCATGGTGGAGGCCTTGGACCGGCTGGCCAAGGTCACGTTGCAGCGGGGGATCTGGCCGTGATCCAGAAGCCGGGGCACGGGTCGAGGCTGCGCGGTTCAGCTTGTGCCGGGCCCCACCTCCGGAACCTGGATCAGGACCTGGGCTAGATCGATGGCCCCCGAGTCGAAGCCGGCCTCGCAATAGGCCAGGTAGTAGTCCCACATGCGCCGGAAGCGGACACCGTACCCCAGCGCCTCCACCGATCGCTCGGCGGCCTGGAAGGCCCGACGCCAACAGCGCAGCGTCTCCGCGTAGTCGGACCCATGCCAGCGGTTGGCCAAGGGGACGAGCCCGGCCGCCCGGATCTCCGACTCCAAGCGATCTGGCGAGGGCAGCATGCCACCCGGGAAGATATAGAGCTGGATGAAGTCCGCACCGCGCCGGTAGCGCGGAAACTCGTCCTCATGCAGGGTGATCACCTGGATGGCGATCCTCCCCCCCGGGCGCACGAGTCGGGCCAGGGCCCGGAAGTAGGTGGGCCAGTAGTCCTCCCCCACCGCCTCCAGCATTTCAATGGAGACGGCATGGTCGAAACGGCCCTGGATATCCCGGTAGTCCTGCAGGCGCAGCTCCACCCGCTCCCCCAGACCCGCCGCGGCGATACGATCCCGGGCATGGGCAAGCTGCTCCTTCGAGAGGGTGACGCCCGTGACCTTCAGGCCGCGCCGGGCGGCCGCCTCAGCGAAGCCCCCCCAGCCGCAGCCAATCTCCAAGATCGATTGCCCGGGACGGGCGTCGAGCCAGTCGAGCAGACGCTCGTACTTGCGCGCCTGGGCCGACTCCAGGGACTCCCGCTCCGGGTCCTCGAAGATAGCCGAGGAGTAGGTCATCCCCGGGTCCAGCCACAGCCGGTAGAAGGCATTCCCCAGGTCATAGTGGCGGGCGATGTTGCGCCGGCTGTTGCGGTGGTGATTGTCCCGCAGTCGATGGATCAGGCGGTCGAGCCGGCGCGACCAGGTGGCACCCTCCACCGCCCCGTCGAGGTGCTCGGCGTTGAGGTTCAGAAGATCCAGAAGGGCTGGCAGATTGGGGCTGCTCCAGTCCCCCGCCATGTAGGCCTCCGCGAAGCCGATCTCCCCGCGGGCGACCAGCCGCACCAAGAGGCGCAGGGGATTGTGGATGCGCAGCTCCGCGCAGCCGCCAGGGAAGGGCCCGCGGTAAAGCTGCGCGCCTCCCTCGCCGAAACGCAGCAGCAGGGAGCCGAAGGCCAGGCGGCGGCAATAGCGGCCGAAAAACCGGGACCAGAGTGCTACCCGGGGGGACCGGGTCTGCCCCGGCAACTCGAACAGCTCTTCCGCGGACATCAGGATATCTCCTCCCGGGGCGGCGGGGGCTTGGGGAAATAGGCGGCTCCGCGAAGCCAGATCTTGAGGGCCTGCCAATGGATCATCAGGACCACCTTCAGGGTCAGCAAGGGATAGGCCAGGGCCACCCGCAGCAGGTTCCCATCGGTCAACGCCCGGGCCTCGCCCCGCTGCACCGCCACCAGCATGAGACGGCCATCCTGGTACTCGTGGATGACGGTGCTGGATTCATCCCCGGCGCGGGCGAATCGGAAGCGGTAGTCCGCCTCCATGCCGATGAAGGGCGAGACGTGGAAACCCTTGGCGTGGGCGTGGCGCACGGGCCAGTCCATCGGGTCGCCGTCGCGGTGGAGCAGGTAGCTGTGGCGCTCGCCGAAGGTGTTGTGGACCTCGCAGAGCACCGCCACCAGGGCATCCTCGGGGCCGAAGCAGAACCAGACGGTCAAGGGGTTGAAGACGTGCCCCAGCACCCGGGGAAAGCACTGGATTTCGATCCGCTGGATGGGCAGGTCCAGGCCTCGGGCGGCGAGGCGGCCCAGCAGCCAGTCCCGCGGCGGGGATCCGTCCCCCGCCCCATGGTCCCGGTCATGGAAGGAAAACAGGTTGAATCGGTTGTGGGAGAAGAGGCGGCAGCGCCGGGCGGTGTCGTCCAGCCGATCCAGGTCCAGCAGCAGGCTGAAGACCCGGTAGACAAACCGGTATTGCACCGGGAAGAACCGCCGGTGCATCACCTGGCCGACGATGAGCTGACCCGGCATGCGGCTCACGGGGCGACGGCGTCGGTGTCAAGCCGAGGCGCAAAGGCCGGGACTGCAGGGGCCAGGGCCGGGCTGTGACCCCGATCCTGCGACCAGGGGGCCGGCACCCCGAGGGCGGCGGCCACCTCCAGGGCGGAGCGCAGCCCGTCCTCGTGGAAGCCATAGCCGAGATAGGCCCCGGCAAACCAGATCCGGTCCCGACCCTGGATCTCCGCCATGCGCCGCTGGGCGGCGATGGCGCGGGAGTCGAAGACGGGGTGGTCGTAGGTGAGCTCGGCGATCAGCGTCTCGTCCCGGGGCGGGCGCGCCGGGTTGAGGCTCACGAAGATATCGCGCTCGGTGGGGAGATCCTGGAGCCGGTTCATCCAGTACGTCACGGTGACGGGGCCGCTCGGGTCCTCCCCGGGTCCACGCAGGTAGTTCCAGGACGACCACACCCGGCGCCGCCGCGGCATCAGGGTCGGGTCCGAGTGCAGATAGACCCGGTTCGGCTGATAGCGGAAGGCGCCGAGCAGCTCCCGTTCGAGCTCAGTCGGGGCCTCGATGAGGGCCAGGGCCTCGTCCCCATGGCAACCCAGGACCAGGGCGTCGAAGCGCAGCCGCCGCCCATCCTCGGTCTGCACCTCCACGCCCTCTGGTAGACGGCGCACCCGCTTCACCCTGCACCCGGTCTGCACCTCGGCCCCCATCCGCGCGCGCATCCGCTCGACGTAGATCCGGCTGCCGCCCTGCACGGTGCGCCACTGGGGCCGGTTCCGCAGATCCAGCAGCCCGTGGTTGTTGAAGAAGCGGGCGAAGCTGATGAAGGGGAAGGCCCGCATCTGCTCCGTCGGGCAGGACCAGATGGCCGCCGCCATCGGCAGCAGGTAATGATCGGCGAAGACGTCCGAATAGCCTCCCCGCTCCAGGAAGTCCCCCAGGGTCAGGGTGCTGCCCGAGTCCCGGTTCTGGAAGGCCTTGGCAGCGGCGTTGAACCGGGGGATGTCCGCGAGCATGCGCAGGAACCTGGGCCTAAGCAGGTTGCGTCGTTGGCCGAATAGCCCGTTCAGGTCGGTTCCGGAATACTCCAGGGCCCCGCCGTCGAGGCTCGCGGAGAACGACATGCAGGTGGGGTACGAGGCCACGCCCAGATGCCGGAACAGCCGGACCAGATTCGGGTAATTCCGGTCGTTAAAGACCATGAAACCCGTGTCCACCGGGAAGGCCCCGCCCGGATCGTCCACCATCAGGGTGTGGGTGTGGCCCCCCACGTAGGCGTTGCGCTCCAGGAGGGTCACCCGGTAGCGCCGATCCAGCAGCCAGGCGGCCGCGAGACCCCCAATCCCTCCCCCCACCACCCCAATACTGTGCACAGACATTCGCCTTGCCCCCGGTTTCTGGTCGCGCTGAACGGTCGGCCACCGCCGCGATCGGCGCTTTGTCCAAGTTCCGTCCAATATTGAAACCCGAGGCCCTCAGTACAAGGGGTCGGTTTCCCTGACGAGTGGCATATGGGCGACGGCTCGTCTGCGGCGAGCCGCAGGCGTCGCTGCGCCACGGGGGTGGTCCCTCGAGATCGGAGATGGCCAGCCGGGGACCGGCCAATCCGCCGGTCTGGATCACGGTTTCGCGATAGCCCGAGCGAGGGCGTCGGGCTTATCCTTGACGGCGCCGTCGCGGCCCAGGATCCGCGCAGGCAGCCGCCGAAACTGGCGATCCTGCCCAGCGTGTCCGCCGGCCGACGACGGTCATCCCTGTCCAGACAATCAACTGAGTCCTTAGGAGGAGTCCCATGTCATCCGAAAACCGCCGCGGCTTCCTGGCAACGTCCGGCAAGCTACTCCTCGGCACCGTCGCCCTGGGGGCCCTCGCGGCCCGCGCCGAAGAGCACCAGCATGGCGCCTCCGGCAACGGGCTGAGCGTCCCCGCCAGCGCCGAGAACCGCTGCGCCACCTGCGAGTTCTGGGGCGGCATGCGCCAGGTCTCCGAGGACAAGAAGGAGGTCGTCGCCCAGAGCATGGGCTGGTGCAACAACCCCGACAGCCCCAACCATCGAAAGCTGACGGCGCCCGATCATGAGATGCAGAAGGCCGGCGTCTGGAAGCGCTGGAGCGTCATCTAAGGCGCGACCGATCGAATGCCTCCCTGGCATTTGATCGGCTCGCGTCCGATCCTTAGGCCCCCACGGGAGGCGCCATGACCGAGCGCGCCCCTCAAGGGCGCCGACCCCTCAGGGTCCCCTCGTCCTTCGGGCCGAGGGGCCTCTGAGCCCGCCGATCGACGGGCGGATCCTGATGCGCCGCCGTCGGCGGGTCAGTCGCCTGCTCCCCCCCTCTGAAGCCCCGGAGCGGATCGCCCGCCCGGGACACCGCTCAGCGGTATTGCCGCAGGTACCACCACTCGAAGCCGCGCTTCATCCAGTGGAAGGGACGCATGGCGGGCAGCACGATGTTGCGGCCCTCGGTGCGAGCCACCAGCATGCCGCTGTCGTTGGTGTCGACGATGCAGATGAGCTCCACCTTGTAGGTCTCCTTCGGCTCCTGACCTCGAAGCTCGGCGGCCAGGTTGCGGGCGGCGGCCCGGGCCTGAAGATCCGCCATGTGGGCCTGTTTGGGCATCCAGTCGGGGCCCGGGAAGCTGCCGGAGTCGCCCGCCACGTAGACCCGCTCGAACCCCGGCACCCGGCACTGGGCATCCGCCTGCAGGAGCCCCCCCGGCGAGCGCGGCAGCGCCGTGTTGTCGAACCAGGCGTTGCCGGTCATGCCGGGCATAAAGAGGATCAGGTCCGCCGGGAAGTCGCCCCCCTCGGTCCGCACCTGGTCGGCGGTGAAGCCCTTGAGCTTCTGGCCCAGGTGGGTCTCGATGCCGCGCTTGCGCATCTC
>JBLMWY010000420.1:0-13607 GCA_050257475.1 Bdellovibrio bacteriovorus | reverse complement strand
GGGCGCTCGCTGGCGGAGCGCTCGCCGGCGGGGCCCTTGCTGGCAGGGCCCTCGCCCGACCCAGGATGCCCAGTTCCAGACCGCGAATCAACTTGGGGGGCTAGGAGGAGCCCCGGCGACGGGCCACGCTGCCCCATCGCGTCATCGCACGCGACGCCCTTTCATATTAGAATTTTTGAGGTTTCTAAAGCACCTCACCGCACGCCGTGATCCCTTGGGGGTGTCGAGCCATGTCCCACAGCCAAGCCGTCCCATCCGCTGCCTCGACCCCTACGGTGGGCCCGAAGCCGGTCCTGAGCCCGGGTCTGCACCGCCTGCTCACCCTGATCCTGGTCCTGTTCGGGCTGCTCGCACTGAATTCGGTCTTCTTGGTCGGCATCAGCGCGGGCGAGGCCCTCACCGGCCGGAGTCTCGAGAACACCGGCTACCTGTACATGTTCCTGGCCCATCTGGGGCTGGGTATCCTCATCGCGGTCCCGGCCCTGGTCTTCGGACTGCTGCATCTGCGCCGCGCCTACCGCCGACCCAATCGCTACGCGGTTCGGGCCGGCCTGGGCCTCTACCTGGTGATCGTGCTGCTGATCGTCTCCGGGCTCCTGCTGACTCGGTTCGAGATCCTGGAGGTGAACGACCAGGCGGCGCGTGCCGTCCTGTACTGGATCCACGTCCTAACCCCGCTCGCCGCCGTCTGGCTCTTCGTGCTGCACCGGCTTGCGGGACCCACCCTGCGCTGGCACCGCGGTCTCGGCTGGTCAGCGGGGACCCTGGCCGCCGGCGCCGGCGCCATTGGCCTGCACCTCGCGACCCTGGACCCGGAGCCCGGCTGGGTCCAGACCCACGCGCCGGCCTTTGCCCAGCAACCGGAGGGGCGGACCCTATCCGTCGCCCGCCTGGATTCGGACGCGGTGTGCGCCGAGTGCCACCCGGCAATCGTCGAGCGCCATCGCTCCAGCGTCCACGCCTTAAGCTCCTTCAACAACCCGGCCTACCGGGCGAGTGTGGAGGAGACCCGGGCGGTGCTCCAGGCGCGCGACGGCAACGTCAAGGCCGCCCGCCTGTGCGCGAGCTGTCATGACCCGGTGCCGCTCTACTCGGGGCGCTTCGACGATCCGGCCTATGACCCGGACTCGGACCCCGGCAGCAGGTCCGGCATCACCTGCATGACCTGCCACGCCATCGCGGATCTCGGCGGCCCCCGGGGCAACGGCGACTATCGGCTCGCCGACCCGCCCCCCTACCCCTTCGACGGGAGCGAGCAGCCGCTCCTCAAGACGCTCAATCGCCAGCTCATCCGGGCCAAGCCCGAGCTCCACAAGCAGAGCCTCCTGAAGCCCCTGCACCGGAGCGCGGAGTTCTGCTCCACCTGCCACAAGGTTCATCTCCCAGAGGCCCTCAACCACTACCGCTGGCTGCGGGGCCAGAACCACTACGACAGCTTTTTGATGAGCGGGGTCTCGGGCCACAGGGTGGACAGCTTCTACTATCCGCCGCAGGCCAAGCAGGGCTGCGGCGATTGCCACATGCCGCCCACCCGCTCCGACGACCCGGCGGCCCGGCCAGCCCCGGACGGGAGCGGCCGCGTGGTTCACGATCACCTCTTCCCCGCCGCCAACACCGCGGTGCCCCTGATGGTGGGCGAGGGCGCCGGCAACGCCGAGCGCTTGGGTGTGCTCTCCCAGGCCGCCCGCGTCGATCTGTTCGGGATCAAGGAGGACGGTGCCATCGACGGGACCCTGCACGCCCCCCTGCGCCCGGCGCTGCCGACCCTAGAGCCCGGCCGGCGCTATCTGCTCGAGCTGGTGGTGCGCACCACGGGCATGGGTCACGCCCTCACTCAGGGCACCGCCGACTCCAACGAGCTTTGGCTCGACCTGACCCTGCGGGAGGGGGATCGGATCATCGGCCGCTCCGGTGGGATGGACGAACGACGGGACCTGGATCCCTGGAGCTACTTCCTCAACGCCTACCTGCTCGACCGGGAGGGCAACCGCATCGAACGGCGCAATGTCCAGGACATCGCCGTCGCCCTCTACGATCATCAGATCCCCCCCGGCGCCTCGGCCGTCATCCACTACACCTTTGAGGTGCCGAGCGACGCCCGGGGCCCTGTCTCCATCGACGCGGCCCTGCGCTACCGAAAATTCGACAGCCGTTTCCTGGGCTTCGTGGAGGGCGAGGGCTTCACGGCCAATCGCTTGCCGGTCGCCACCCTCGCCGAGGACCGGATCGTGCTGCCCGTCGCGGGAGGCCAAATCACCCCCGAGCCCGGCGCCCCCATCAAGGTCGCCGAGTGGGAGCGCTGGAACGACTATGGGATCGGGCTGCTGCGCGGCGCCGGCGACACCGGAAAGCAGGGTGAGCTGCGCCAGGCCGCGGAGGCCTTCGCCCAGGTGGAGCGTCTGGGGCGGCCCGACGGACCCCTGAACCTGGCCCGAGTCCGCTTCCGCGAGGGTGAGCTCGACACCGCTGCGGCCGCCCTGGATCGGGCGGCGGGCATGGACCCACCGGCCCCGGCTTGGGTGCTGGCCTGGTACTCGGCCCTGGTCAAGCGGGAGCTGGGCGACCTGGATGGGGCCGTCGCGGACTTGACCGCCTTGGCGGAGACCCAATTCCCCGAGGCCCGCGCTCGGGGCTTCGACTTCTCCAAGGACTACCGCATGCTGACGGAGCTGGGGCGCGCGCTCTACGAGCGGGCCCGCCTGGAGCGGGGCGAATCCCGCCGGAGCGCCCGGGCGGACCTCTTGACCCAGGCGCGCCGGCGTCTCGACCAGGCCCTGGAGGTCGACCCTGAGTACGCCCCGGCCCATTACCAACTGAGCCTGATCCTCGCCGACCTCGGGGATAGGGACGGGGCCGAGCGCCATCGCGCGCTGAACGCCCTGTATCGCCCCGACGACAACATCGCCGAGCGCGCCATCACCCGGCACCGGGCGGAGAATCCCGCCGCCAATCACGCGGCCGAGACGGTGGCCATCTATGACCTGCAGCGCCAGGGGACCTACGAGCTCGCCACCGGCGCAGCCGGCGGGGGCGCGGGCCTGGCCGATCGCTGACCTGGAGCGGAGGAATCGCCATGAATGCCCCTGAGCGTGGACCTAGCACCCGACCCCTCTCCCGCGGCGAGGCGCGCATCCGCCGTGCCTTCATCCTCTCCCTGGTGGTGTTGGTGATCCTGGCCGTGGCGGGGATCTCACTCTACTGGTTGAGCCATCCTCCCGCCCAGGAGGGGCCCGTGGAGGCGGCCAAGGTGGAGGTCCCAAGCACGTCCCGTCCGGCGCCGGACCGGCCGCCGGCCGTCACCTTCACGGACATCACCGAATCCGCCGGGATCGGCTTCGTGCATGTGAACGGGGCCTATGGCGAGCGTCTGATGCCCGAGACCATCGGCAGCGGGGCGGCCTTCCTCGATTACGACCGGGACGGCGACCAGGACCTGCTGCTCGTCAACTCCCAGGAGTGGCCGGGCCATGAGACGCTCGACGTCCCGCCGACCCAGGCACTCTATGCCAATGATGGCCGGGGCCGCTTCACCGACGTGACCCAGGGGGCGGGGCTCGCCCTGACGTTCTACGGCATGGGGGTAGCGGTCGGGGACACCGACGGCGATGGCTGGGCCGACCTCTATCTCACAAGCCTCAACGGGAACCGGCTGCTGCGCAATCTGGGTGGTCGCTTCGAGGACGTCACGGCCGCGGCGGGCGTGGCCGGCGATGCTAACGCCTGGAGCACCAGCGCCGCCTTCCTCGACTATGACGCCGACGGTGACCTGGACCTCTTCGTGGTCGACTATGTGCGCTGGTCGAGGACCATCGATCTTGAGATCGACTTTCGCCTAACCGGTCTGGGGCGGGCCTACGGGGCCCCGGTCAATTTCATCGGCATGCAGAACCGGCTCTATCGCAACGAGGGGGACGGGCGCTTCACCGACGTCTCCGCCGCCGCCGGCATCGAGGTGACGGACCCGGTCTCGGGGCGCCCCGCCGGCAAGGGCCTGGGCGTGGTGCCGCTCGACTATGACGGGGACGGCTGGACGGATCTCGCGGTGGCCAACGACACGGTGCGCAACCTCCTCTACCACAACCGGGGGGATGGCACCTTCGAGGAGGTCGGCATCTTCGAGGGCATCGCCTATGACAGGAGCGGCAAGTCATCCAGCTCCATGGGGATCGATGCCGCCCAGTACAGAAATGACCGGGAGGTCGGCATCGCCATCGGCAAGTTCGCCAACGAGATGTCATCCCTCTTCATCACCGCCGAGGGCCGCACCCCCTTCGTGGATGAGGCGGTGTTGGAGGGCCTGGGGCCCGCCTCCCGGATCCCGCTGACCTTCGGGGTCCTGTTCCTTGACTATGATCTGGACGGACGTCAGGACCTCCTGCTCGCCAACGGCCATCTGGAGCACGAGATCAACAAGGTCCAGCAAAGCCAGACCTATGCCCAGCCACCCCAGCTCTTCTGGAACTGCGGCGAGGCCTGTCCGGGGCGCTTCGTGCCGGTGACCGAGGGCGGCGACCTCACCGCCCCCCTGGTGGGACGCGGCATCGCCACCGCCGACATCGACGGCGACGGGGACCTGGACATCCTGATCACCCAGAACGGCCGCCGCCCGGTGCTGCTGCGCAACGATCAGCACACCGGCCACCACTGGCTGCGGGTCGCTCTCCAGGGGCGCGCGCCTAACCCCTCGGCCATCGGCGCCCGGGTGACCCTGACCGCGGGCGGAACCACCCAGGTGCGGGAGCTGTTCCCGGCCCGCGGCTATCTCTCCTCGGTGGAGCTGCCGCTGACCTTCGGGCTCGGCCCCAGCGACCGGTTGGAGTCCCTCGTTATCCGCTGGCCGGACGGGCAGGAGCAGACCCTGATGCCCGAGGGTGTCGACCGGCTGGTGACCATCGCGCAGCCCGAGGGAACCACACCATGAAGGCGCGCATTCTTGCCTCCTGGTTGTTGCTGGCACTCGCGGGCCTGCCGGTCGCTTGGTGCGACGCTGCGACTGGCCAGCCGGACCTGGTCGCCGCCCTACCCTCCCCCTGGGACCAGCGGCTGGTGGCCATCCCCGAGTCCGATCTCTCCGGGGCCGAGCCCAGTATCCGCCAGGCGATCATCGAGGCCAGGACCAGGATCGCCGAGCTGCTCGGCGATCCGGCGAGCGACCCCAAGCGTCTGGCCCAGGCCTATGGCCGCCTGGGGGCCCTACTGGTGCTCCGGGAGGTGGAGGCCCCGGCGGACGCCGCCTTCCGCAACGCCCGGACCCTGGAGCCCGAGGCCTTTCGCTGGCCCTACTACGGCGGGTATCTCGCCATGATGACCGGCAACAACGATCGCGCCCTGGAGCTCTTCGAGGCCGCCCGTGCCCTGGATCCGGACTACCCGACCCTCTACCTGCGGCTCGGCAAGGTCCACCTAGACCGCAGCGAGCTCACCGAGGCGCGGGCCAATTTCGAGCGCACCGCCGAGGTTCCGGGGCTCGAGCCCGCCGCCCGATTCTACCTCGGTCAGATCGCCAACCTAGAGCGCCGCTACGCGGATGCGGTCGCCCTCCTCACCAAGACCCTGGAGCTCGATCCGAACGCCACCGAGGCCCATTGGCCCCTGGCCCAGGCCTATCGGGCCCTCGGCGAGGATGACAAGGCCCGGGCCCACATGGCGCAGGTGGAGCCCCGCACCCCACCGGCCAAGGACCCGCTCCTGGAGCAGCTCCAGGGGGCGGCCGCGCAATCGGTCCCGGCCTTCGAGCGGGCCATCTACGCGGTCGACAAGCGGGACTATGAGACCGCGGCCGCGGAGCTCGCCGCCGGACTGGAAGTGGCACCCGACAACCTGCCGGCCCGTGTGAGCTATGCGCGGGTGCTATATCTCTCGGGCAAGCGAGATCAGGCGGCGGCCGAGCTCGACCGGGTCCTCGCCGCCGACCCCAATCAGACTCTGGCCCTCTTCCTCAAGGGCGTGCTGCTTCAGCAGGCGGGCGATGCGGCCGGGGCGGCGGATCACTACCGACGCGCCCTGGCGGTGGAGCCCAAGCACCCCGGGGTCCTCTATTACCTGGCGAACCTGGACTTCAGCTCAGGCCGCTACGCCGAGGCGGCCAAGGGCTACCGGCTGGCCCTTCAGGCCGAGGACGCACCACCCCCGGCACGCCTGCTGGCGCTCCTAGCCGAGCATCGGGCCGGGCGACCCGAGGCCGAGTCCGCGGCGGCCCTCGCCGAGCTGATCGCCGCCCAGCCCGAGGACCCGGTGCTCCTCTATGCCCAGGCATTGCTTCTCGCAGCCGCCAGCGACGGGGCGGTGCGAGACCCGACAAGGGCCTCGCACCTCGCGACCACCTTGGGGTTTTTGATGCCGGGACCACCCCAACTGCGCCTTGCGGCCCTGAGCCAGGCGGCCGGCGGGGACTATGCCGGGGCGGCCGCCACCCTCGGCCAGGTCACCGCGCTCGCGGGCCCCTGGCTCCCCCCCGCCCTGGGTGAGCTGCTGGGGCGGGAGATCGCGGCCTATCGAGAAGGGCGGCTCCCCGATGAGCCCTGGCCCGAGGGCGACCCCCTCCTGGCTCCGCCGCCCTTCGATCCCACCGGACCCTTTCGGGATTATCCCGCCGCCGTTCCTTACTGAATCGGGATCCGCCCGGCTTGCGTCGGGGAATCTAACGAAAAACGGGCCGGCGGATGCCGGCCCTTCGTTCTCGAGCCACGCGGCCGGGATGACCCGCCGACGTGGCCTCGCCCGGACTACTTGGCGGAGGTGGAGGCAGGGGCCGCTGGTGCGGCGGGGGCCGCTACCACGGGGGCATAGGCATAGGGATAGCCATAGCCGTAACCACCCCAACCGGGATAGCCGCCCCAGCCGCCCCAGCCGGGATAGCCACCCCAGCCACCCCAACCCGGATAGCCACCCCAGCCATAACCATAGCCGGGATAGCCGCCCCACCAGGGGCCACCACCCCAGGGACCACCGTACCAGGGACCGCCGCCCCAGGAGCCCCAGAAGGCGTTGGCGGGCAGCGACGCGGCGGCGGCCAGACCAGCGGCAGCAGCAAGGATCGCGAGCTTCTTCATGTCTTCCTCCTCGTTCAACTGAAGGACTTCGGATGATGGGAGACTACTCCCGGGTTAAGGATAATCCATATCCGCTTTAGAATCAGCTACTGTACTAATATGCATCGTCCCGCCACCTCGCGGGGCCCCCCTGGGCCCCCGCGGCCGAACGACACCGGCAGCCCCCTTGCCCGAGGGCGAAAGCGACCGCCGTACCATGAAATATACACATTCCCAGGCCAGGCATGAACGGCTCTGCACGCCGGTAAGCCCATTCGGAAGCACCCGCGGCCATTACCGCCCGCGGGCGTCCTGGAGGGCACGGGGCAGCCAGTCCCCAAGAAAGGTCAGGGCCGCGTCCAGGTTGGCCAAGGCCTGGGGAGAGGGCTCGCTACCCAGGTCGAATCG
Source organism: Bdellovibrio bacteriovorus (assembly GCA_050257475.1). Lineage (GTDB taxonomy): Bacteria > Pseudomonadota > Gammaproteobacteria > Chromatiales > Chromatiaceae > Thiodictyon. The sequence goes on along the minus strand of JBLMWY010000420.1, from coordinate 6,168 downwards.
ATAGCCCCGAATACCCAGCACGTAGCAAGCAGGCTCCCTGTGGCCCAGGACCCGCCTGAAGACACCGAGGAGGGCCCCGGGGGACAGGGCGTGAGTGCTCACGGACAGCGCCGGCTCCGGGGTGACCGGCCCGAAACCGAAGGGCTCGGGGCCGCCTGCGGCAGCGTCGGCGAAGACGACCAGATCCCGATCCTCCAGGTCCAAGGCATGCTCGATCTGGAGCTGGAAATCGGTCAAGAGCTCGAGCCCCACCCCCGCTAGGGGATGCTGGAGGGTCTCCAGCCGCTCGATGAGTCGGGGTCCTAGGGCGTCGTCACCCCGGGACGGGTTCCCCCAGGCGAGGATCAGGACCGAGGGACGCGACACCGTCGCTCGGTCGCCTCAGCCCGCCGAGACCTTGGTCCCCGCTGCCAACCCTTCCAGGGTCCCGTCGATGTGACGGCAGAGCCGATCGAGCAGCGCGCCCGAGGCGTCGCGCAGGTCTAGCTCCAGCGGCATGCGGCCCAGGGCGTGGGTGGCGCAGGAGAGGCAGGGATCATAGGCACGGATGGCCACCTCGATCTGGTTGAGCAGGGGCTCGGTGAGCTCCCGGCCGTCCAGATAATGGCTCGCCACCTGACGGATGGCGGTGTTCATGGCCTGGTTGTTGTTCGTGGTGGAGACGATCAGGTTGGCGCGGGTCACCAGCCCGTCGCCGTCGATCTCGTAATGGTGGAACAGGGTGCCACGCGGGGCCTCGACCACGCCGACGCCCTTGGCGCACATCTCGCCCGCGAGGCGTAGCTCGCTGCCCAGAAGGTCCGGGTCGGCCAGCAACCCGCGCATGGCCTCCGCGCAGTAGAGCAGCTCGATCAGACGTGCCCAGTGGGTGGCTAGGGCCGCCTGCAGGGGCCTGCCCTCACCAGCGGCGGTGAAGTCCTGGCGCTCCTGCTCGGCGAGCGGGGTATCGAAGCGGTCGCAGTTGTTGACCCGGGCCAGGGGCCCCACCCGATACCAGCCCAGCTCCGGACCAAGCTGGGTGAGGAAAGGGAACTTCATGTAGCTCCAGGACTTGATCTCCTCCCGGATCACCTGCTCGTAGTCGCGGTAGTCGTGGTGATCCAGCAGGGTGTTGCCGGCCGCGTCCTTGGCCCTCAGGCCGCCGTGATAGAGCTCGAAGGCACCGTCGGCCGCGACGAGGCCCAGGGTGTTGGCATCCACGGCGGCAAACCGGTAGTGATAGTCCTTGTTGGTCAGGAAGATCCGCTTCATGAGCTGGACCGACTGCTCCGCCCATTCCACCATCTGATCGATATCGGCGGCCAGATAGTCCCGCTCCTCGAGGCTCAGCGCCTTGTTCACACCGCCGGGCAGGGCCCCGGTGCCGTGGACTCGCTTGCCGGCGGTGACCCGAATCACCTCCTGACCAAACTTGCGCATCAGCACCCCGCGCTTGGCGATCTCGGGGTGATCCTGGATGACGCCGACAATGTTGCGGTGGGCCACCGCGTCGTCGAAGCCGAAGAGGAGATCCGGGGAAGACAAATGGAAGAAATGCAGGGCGTGGGACTGGAAGGTCTGGCCCAGGTGCATCAGACGGCGGACCTTCTCGGCGGTGGGGGTGAGCTGGTCCACCCCAATGAGCTGATCGCAGGCCTTGGCGGCGGCCAGATGGTGGCTCACCGGGCAGATGCCGCATAGCCGCTGGACCAGCACCGGGAGCTCCCAGTAGGGCCGGCCCTGGATGAAGCGCTCGAAGCCCCGGAACTCGACGATGTGCAGGCGCGCCTGCTGGATGTGGTTGTCGTCGTCCAGCAGCAGGGTGACCTTGCCGTGGCCCTCGACCCGGGTCAGGGGCTCGATGCAGACACGCCTCAGGGTCTCGGGTTGGCGGGCGGTCTCAAGGGAGCTGGTCATGGCTAAACCTCCGCGGCGACTCGTGGACGGGATCGTTGGCGCTCGGCCCTCCGATCAGTCGTAATGGATCTGGGTATAGGGGAAGGCGATGGGCTTACCCGTCAACAGCTCGGTCAGGAAGGTCCAGATGGCATCCGCCGAGGGCGGGCAGCCGGGCAGGAAATAATCCACCTTCACCACCTCGTGAATCGGATGGACCTTGTTGAGCAGGAGTGGGATCTCGGGATCATTGGGAATGCCGGGATTGTGCACCCCGACCCCGCCCACATAGGACTCCTCCAGGCACTCCTTAAGGGTCCACTGGTTGCGCATGGCCGGGATGCCCCCGTTGACGGCGCAGGCTCCGACGGCGACGAGCAGCTTGCAATGGCGGCGAAACTCGCGGAGCACCTCCACGTTCTCGGCATTGGCCACCCCACCCTCGATCAGACCCAGGTCGCAGTCCCCCAGGGTCTTGATATCGGTGATGGGGGTGCGGTCGAACTCCACCAGCTCCACCAGATCCAAGATGCGCTCGTCGATGTCCAGAAGGGACATGTGGCAACCGAAGCAGCCGCACAGGGAGGCAGTCGCGACGCGAATCTTCTCGGCCATGTCAGTCCACCTCCGCTTGGGCCGCGAGGGATGCCTGCCGGTCACCCACGGCGCTGATGGGCTCCTGGTCGTACAGGCGCCGGCCGATGGGCTGCTCGTAGCCCTTGTGCTTGGGGATGATGGCGCCCGTGGGGCAGACCTGGGCGGCCCGGTCGGTGGCCGCGAAGCTGGAATCCCCTAGGCGTCCGCTCGGGGAGTCGATCACCAGGTGGCTGTCCATGCCCCGGCCGCTGATGGCGAAAACCCGCTTGCCGTCATGGTCACGGCTCGCGCGCACGCACAGCTCGCAGAGTATGCAGCGGTTGAAGTCGATGACGTAATCGGGGTGGGAGGCGTCCACCGGCCGCTGGGGGAAGAAATGGGTGAAATGGGGGGCCAGCATCCCGGTGTAGTAGGCCACCGCCTGGAGCTGGCAATTGCCGCTCGCCTCGCAGGCGGGACACACGTGGTTGCCCTCCACGAACAGCATCTGCAGGATGGCCCGGCGCGTCACCTGGACGGACTCGGAGCTGGAGTCCACCACCATGCCCTCCGCCGCCGGGGCGGTGCAGGCGGAGACCTGGCGCCCGCCGACGTCCACCAGACAGACGCGGCAGCTCCCGTGGGGGGCATAGTCCGGATTGTGGCAGAGGTGCGGGATATAGGCCCCGGCGGCCAGGGCCGCGTCCATGATCGTCTGACCCGCGGTGAAAGGGATCTCTCTGTCATCGAGCTTGAAGGTCTTGCTCATTGCACTGACTCCGCGATCGGCGCGCCTTCCTGGGGCTCGTGCACATGGGCCCCGGGGTCGTCCCGCCCGGTGAGGGATCGGGCCTCCGCGAGGGCCCCGTCCAGGTCGAAGGACGGTGTGTAGTCGACGCTGCGCAGGCGCCGCCGGTAAATGCCGGGGAACTTATCCAGGGTGTTCAGGATATGGTTGGGTGCCGTCGACCCCAGGCCGCAGTAGCTCCCCTGGCGCATGACGGCGCCGATGTGGCGCATTTCCTGGAGGTCGTAGTCCGAGGCCGCCCCGGCGGCCACCTTCTCCACCAGGCTGCGCAGAAGGGCCCCGCCCACCCGGCAGGGGGTGCAGAAGCCGCAGGACTCGTGGGCGAAGAAGGCGGCGAAGTTGCGCACCATGTCGAGCAGGTCCCGGCTGCGGTCAAAGACCATGAAGGAGCCGGCGGTCGGCAGATCTTCAAAGGCGATGAGACGGTCGAACTCCGAGGGGGCCAGGGTTGCACCGGCGGCCCCGGAGACCTGAACCGCCTGGGTATCCTCAGCCCCGCAATCCGCCAGGACTCGATGCACCGGGGTCCCGAAGGGATACTCGTAGATCCCGGGGCGGGCGCAGTCGCCGCTCACCGACAGGATCTTGCTGCCCGCGGACTTGTCGGTCCCCTCCCCCCGCAACCAGTAGCCCCCCCACTGCACCACCCGGGCAGCGGCGAGGAAGGTCTCCACGTTGTTGACCACCGTGGGCCTGTCCTTGAACCCGCTGGTGACCGGAAAGGGCGGACGCTTGCGGGTCACGCCGCGCTTGCCCTCCAGCGACTCGATGAGGGCCGACTCCTCGCCGCAGATGTAGGCCCCGGCGCCCAGATGGATCTCGATGTCAAAGTCGAACCCCCGCTCGCCGAGGATGGACTGGCCCAGCAACCCATCGGCGCGGCGCCGCGCCAGCACCGACTCCAGATAAGGAACCAGATACCGGTACTCGCCGCGCAGATAGAGGAAGCCCCGGCGGGCCCCGATGACCCCGGCGCAGATCGTCATGCCCTCAAGCACCAAGTCGGTGTAGCTGGTGAGCAACACCCGGTCCTTGAAGGTCCCCGGCTCCCCCTCGTCCGCGTTGCAGACGACGAACCGTTCGATCTTGGGATCCCCGTGGAGCGCCTCACGACAGAAACGCCACTTGAGGGCCGTGGTGAAGCCCGCCCCGCCCCGGCCGCGCAGACCCGAGCGCTCGATCTCCGCCAGGGCCGCGTCGGCGCCCTTCTCGAGCAGGGCCCGCATCCCGGCGCCCTCGGTCACCCGGTTACTGAGCAGGAGTCCGCAGCGCCGGATGTTGTCCTCCACCCGAAAGTACTCACTCGGCCACTGGGCCAGGGGTATCCCCTGGTCCACCAGATCGGCGATGCGGTCCACCCGCTGCGGATCCAGGGCCGTCACGGCCTCGCCGTTGACCAGGAGGGCCGGCCCCTGGTCGCACATGCCGGTGCAGGAGGTGAACCCGAGCGACACCCGACCGTCGGCGCGGGTCTCCCCTGGCGCCATCCCGAGACGCTCGGCGAGCAGGGCCATGAGCCGCTGGTTGCCCAGCATACGATCGGTGATGTTGTCGGAGAACAGGATGTCGAAGTCACCCCGAGGCCGCTCATGGAGGAAGGCGTAGAAGGCGATGGCCGAGCGCACCTGGGTGCGGGTGACGTCCAGCTCGGCCGCCAGGGACTCAACCGCCGCCTCGGGGACATGACCGAAGCGATTCTGCACGGCGATCAAGTGCTGGAGCAGGTGCTCAGGGACCCGCCCCCGGAGGCTCAACGACTCGATCACGAAGGCGACAACCGCTTGGGTCGATGGGGTGTTGGACGAAGGGGCGGCGGCACTCATAACAGACACCTCGGTGTGGAGGAACGCCCTGGGGCCCCGCCTAGTATATCGGGATCAAAGCCCGAAGGATCTTGGGGATTTTCTATACCCTTTTGGCTCTCACCGTCGGCGTCTGGTCGAGGGGCCTGCCTGGTGGCTCGCGGTTTCCGATCCCCCACTCGGGACTTTACATAACTTTAATCCCCGCCGACCTTGACGCCATCTGGCGCGGGATCTATTTTACATAAAGCAGGCGCTCGACCGAGGCCTGCAGGGTAAGCGGTTCGCTAAGAACGCATCCAGTCCATATTGCTCAACATGAGGATATGTCCATGACGACCATCGACTTCTCTCCCTTGTTCCGCTCCATGATCGGGTTCGATCGGCTCTCCAACGCCTTGGAGACCGCCTATCGTTCTGAGCCTGGCGGCTATCCCCCCTACAACATCGAGGTGAGCGGTGAGAACGACTACCGTATCACCATGGCGGTGGCGGGATTCGCCGAAAAGGACCTCACGCTCGAGGTCAAGGAGAACATCCTGACGGTCTCGGGCGGCCGCACCGAGGAGCCCGAGCGGGCCGATACCCGCTACCTGTATCGCGGTATCGCCAATCGCAGCTTCGAGCGCAAGTTCCAGCTCGCGGACTATGTCCGCGTCGTGGAGGCGCGGCTCGAGAACGGCCTGCTGCACGTGGACCTGCGGCGCGAGATCCCGGAGGCCATGAAGCCTCGCAAGATCGAGATCCGAGGTGGCGAGGGCAGCCGCCTGATTGAAGGCGAAAAGGCAAAGGCCGCCGCTTGATCCTGGAGCTGGATCCTCAGGCTGAGGGTGTAACGTCGGAGGCCAGGCGAACGCCTGGCCTCCGTGTTTCGGGCCCTGGCAGAACTGCCAGACCCGTCTGGGTCGCCGGGTGGGGCGCCTATTTGGCCGTCATCCCCTCGACCGTCACCTCCACCCGACGGTTGGGCTGGAAGCACTCGATCAGGGCGGCCCGGCTCTTGGCGCCCGCGCAATCCGCCTCGGTGACCTTGAGCTGCGTCTCGCCAAACCCTTGGGCACTGATGCGATCGCCCGGGACACCCTCGGTCACCAATTGGTTGCGCAC
>JBLMWY010000419.1:0-2737 GCA_050257475.1 Bdellovibrio bacteriovorus | reverse complement strand
TGGCGCACCTGGTGGGACTGGTCGGGGCCGAGGTCACCGTGACCCTGGAGGTCACGGCCCGAGTACCCGAGGGCGTTCCCGACAACGTGGTGCGCATCGTCACCGAGAACTGCCACACCCTGAAGTTCGATGAGCAAGGATTTGAGGTGGAGTGACGAGCCCCTTTGGCGAGCCTCAGATGCCAACTGCAGGCGCGGCAGAACCATGACATCTGTTCTCGCATCAGGCCAGTTTTTGGTGCGCCTGACGTGGTTCTCGTTCAAGGTTCGTTGGTGGGCCGTGAGGGATTTGAACCCCCAACCAAGGGATTATGAGTCCCCTGCTCTAACCGTTGAGCTAACGGCCCTGGGTGGCTTCGAGCCTCTGTGATGGCTCCGGATGCGGGCTTCTTGCCGGTGCTGGGCTCCACTCCTGGCCCGGCGCCTCAATCGGTGTCCAGGAAGCTCCGGAGCTTTTCCGAGCGGGTCGGGTGGCGCAGCTTCCGCAGGGCCTTGGCCTCGATCTGGCGGATGCGCTCGCGGGTGACGTCGAATTGCTTCCCGACCTCCTCCAGGGTGTGGTCGGTGTTCATGTCGATCCCGAAGCGCATGCGCAGCACCTTGGCCTCCCGGGAGGTGAGGCTCGCGAGCATGTTCTGGGTGGCCTCCCGCAGGCCCTCCATGGTGGCGGACTCCACCGGCGAGACCACCCCCGAGTCCTCGATGAAGTCGCCCAGATGGCTGTCCTCGTCGTCGCCGATGGGGGTCTCCATGGAGATGGGCTCCTTGGCGATCTTGAGCACCTTGCGCACCTTATCCTCGGGCATCTCCATGCGCGCGGCCAGCTCCTCCGGGGTGGCCTCGCGGCCCATCTCCTGAACCATCTGGCGGGAGATGCGGTTGAGCTTATTGATGGTCTCGATCATGTGCACCGGGATGCGGATGGTGCGGGCCTGGTCGGCGATGGAGCGGGTGATGGCCTGGCGGATCCACCAGGTGGCGTAGGTCGAGAACTTGTAGCCGCGGCGGTATTCGAACTTGTCCACCGCCTTCATGAGTCCGATGTTGCCCTCCTGGATCAGGTCCAGGAACTGAAGCCCGCGGTTGGTGTATTTCTTGGCGATGGAGATCACCAAGCGCAGGTTGGCCTCCACCATCTCCTTCTTGGCGCGGCGGGCCTTGGCCTCGCCGATGGACATCTTGCGGTTGACCTCCTTGATCTCGCCGATGGTGAGCACGTTCTCGCGCTCCACCTCCTGGAGCTTGCGCTGGCCGCGGCGCACCTCCTGGGCCAGCTCGGCGAGGCGAGCGGCCCAGGGCTGGCCGCTCGCGAGCTGCTGGTTGAGCCACTCGGAATTGGTCTCGTTGTCCGGGAAGGTCTCGATAAACTGCTTGCGCGGCATGCCGGCCTGCTCCACGCACAGGCCCATGATGGTCCGCTCCTGGTTGCGGATGCGCTCGATGGTGGCACGCAGGATCTCCGCGAGCTCCTGGAAGACATTCGCCACCAGCTTGAACTGGAGGAAGACCTCCGAGACCTCGGCCATAGCGGCACGGGAGCGCGAGTCGTCGCGGCCGTACTGCTCCAGGCAGGACTTAAGCACGGCATAGCGCTCGCGCAGGAGCTGCACGCGCCGGGCGGCGTCCTCGGGGTCCGGGCCCGTGTCCGGTGTGGCGGTGGTGGTGGTGTCGTCGTCCTCCTCCGTCGCGGCCTCCTCCGACTCCCCGCTGGCTTCGACCTCGACGGTCTCCTCGGGGGCGGGCGCGGGGGCCGCGGCGGCGGGTGCCTCGGACTCCTCCGCCTCGGCGTCGTTGAAGCCGGAGATGACGTCGGTAAGCCGGGTCTCCTCCCGCTCCACCCGGTCGAAGATCTCGATCAGCTTCTCGATGGAGCGCGGGTAGACCGATAGGGAGGTGAGGACCTGATTGAGCCCATCCTCGATGCGCTTGGCGATCTGCAGCTCCCCCTCCCGGGTGAGCAGCTCCACGGTACCCATCTCGCGCATGTACATACGCACCGGGTCGGTGGTGCGCCCGAACTCGCTGTCCACACTCGCCAGCGCCGCCGCCGCCGCTTCGGCGGCGTCGTCGTCGGAGACCGCGGTGTCGCTCAGGGTCTGGTCGATCATGTCCGGGGCGGTCTCGTGGACCAGGATCCCCATGTCATTGATCATCCGGACGATGTCTTCGATCTGCTCGGGCTCGACGATGCCGGGGGGCAGGTGGTCATTGACCTCGGTGTAGGTCAGGAACCCCTGCTCCTTGCCCTTGGCGATCAACTGCTTGAGCTGGGACTGTTGCTGTTCTTGATCCATTGGATACCTTGACGTGGTCAGGCGTAATGGGCTTGCGGGCCGCGATTCGGCGGTCGCGGCAAACCCGGCACTATAGCACAAAAACCTCGCTTGGCCCCTCAGCGGCGGCGGGTCCGGGCGCCGTCGAACTCCCGATCGAGCTGCTCGCGCACCTCCGGGCTCCAGTCTGCGGTGCTGCGCCGGTTCAGGGGGCGCAGGCGGTCGGCGTCGCGCACCGCCTTGCTGAGGCCCTTGATGGCGCCGATAAGCTCCTCCGCGGCGCCGCCCTCGGGGATGTCCCGCAGGAAGGGCTCGACGCTTAGCCGCTGCAGATAGGCGAAGTGCGCTTGGTCGCGCCAGCGCTCGATCAGGGTGGCCTTGTTGATGGCTGGATACGCGGCGATGCAGTCCAGGATCTCGGCCAGGATCGCCACGCCCGGGTTGTCCAGGCGCCGCCAGTCGTCC
>JBLMWY010000418.1:0-5361 GCA_050257475.1 Bdellovibrio bacteriovorus | reverse complement strand
CAACCCCCGCACCGAGGACCCGGAGCGGATCATCGCCGACATCCTGGAGGGCATGCCCGAGGAGGGCCGGGAGGTGGTGGTGGAGCGCCCCGCCGCCGTGGCGCGGCTCTTCGACTGGCTGGATGGCCGCCCCCCGGAGGAGTCCTGGGTGGCGCTCATCGCCGGCAAGGGCCACGAGCGCTACATCGACCGCGACGGACACAAGACCTACTACAGCGACCAGGACGAGGTGGAGCGCAACCTGAAGCGCCTCCGTTGGTAGGCTGGGCGGGTAGTTCGGGCTTTAGCCCGACTGCGACCTTGCCGGTACCCGCAACCGGCATCCTCGGGCTAAAGCCCGACCTACATGACCAGATCGGCACGGACCCCATGCCCCTGCGCCAGCTCTATTCGATCCCCTCCGGCCTGCTGTTGGGCATCGTCCTGGCCCTGCTGGTGCCGGCCGGCGCCCCCTACGTGGCCTGGCTGGGCCAGGTCTTCGTGTCGTTGCTGAAGCTCCTGATCCTGCCCCTGATCCTGGTGTCCATCTATGCCTCCCTGGCCGGGGGGGACGATCTGCGCCGCATCGGCGGACGGGCGCTGCTCTACTACGCCCTCACCTCCGCCGCGGCCGCCGCCCTGGGGACCCTGATCGGGCTGGCCTTCTCCGCGGACCTGCCGGTTGGGCTGCTGGACCTGGAGCAGGTCGAGCCGACCGAGGACGGGTTCAGCCCCGAGCGCCTGGTCGCGAGCTTCGTGCCGAGCAACCTCTTCGCCTCCCTGACAGAAGGCAACGTCCTGCATGTCGTGGTGGTCGCCGTGGTGGCGGCCCTCGCCTCCCGGCGCATCGCCCAGGGCCACCGGGCGACCCTGCTCGCCGGGGCCCAGGCCCTGGACGCCCTGCTGATGCAGACCCTGAGCGGGGTCCTCGCCCTGGCGCCGGTAGGCATCGCGGCCCTAGTCTACGGAAGCCTCGCCACCATGGACTGGGCGGGGATCTTCGAGCTTCGCTCCTTCGTCTGGGCTGTGGCCCTGGCGGCGGTCCTGCACGCCCTGGTGCTCATGCCCGCCCTTTACCGGCTGCGCACCGGGCTCCGCCCCTGGCGGTTCGTGGTGGCCTGCCGGGAGCCCCTGCTCACCGCCCTCTCCACCGCCTCCAGCAGCGCCACCTACCCCGTGTCCAAACGGGCCCTGGAGGCCGCCGGGGTGAGCGAGCGGGTCACCAGCCTGACCTTGCCCCTGGGGGCAACGCTCAACATGCACGGCTCCGCCTTCTATCAGGCCATCCTGCTGATCTTCATGTCCCAGTTGGCGGGGGTAGAGCTGAGCGCACTCCAGGCCCTGTTCATCGTCCTGCTCACCATGGCCTCGTCCGCGGGCACGGCGGGTATCCCGGGGGGCGGCATCGCCATGATGGCCTTCATGTTGGACCTGCTCGGCCTGCCCCAGACCTACCTGGCCCTTTACCTGGTGGTGGACCGCTTCTTCGATTACCCCATCACCGCCATCAACGTCTGGGGCGACCTGGTGGTCGCGGCCATCGTGGACCGGGAGGCGGCACAACCGTGACCCCAACATGGGACTCTGTCCCTTGGCGCGGCGGGGACGATACACTGTGAGCCCCCATCCATTGGCAGACCTGATCCACCCCTTGGCACCCCTCGTCCGAATCCTCCTCGCCGCCGGACTCCTGACCCTGGGCGCGAGCCAACCACTCCCGGCCTGGGCCGGCCCGGACTGCCGCCAGGGGGCCGAGGTCCGGATCTGGACGGCACCCTTGCGGCCCCAGCCTGGAGACCCCTTGGAGGTCCTGGCGGTGGCGACCGATGGGGAGCTGGACCAGATCCAGGTCACGGACCCGGGAGGACGGCTGAGCCCGGTGCGCCCTGCCCGCTACGGCGGCCCCCCTTGGAGCCTCCACGGGGGCGTCTTCAGACCGGCTCGGGGGATCTACCGAATCGAGGCCCTGCGCGGCGGTCGGGTCGCCGCCTGCACCGAGGTCGCGGTGGGGGGCGGCACCGGGGAGCGGGGCAGCGGCGAGTGGGATCTGGCGACCGAGGCCCTGTATTCGGCCTGGATCGAGCGCCTCTTCGATGCCCCGCCCGAGCAGTCCCTGAGCTTCAAGTCCCTGGCACCAGTGCTGGCGGACCCCAGCCGGAACTTCCTGCACGGGTTTCTGGGCGCCGAGGAGGACCGGCGCTTGCCGGCGGAGCCGGACTGCGCCGACCTGCCCTATTACCTGCGCACCTACTTCGCCTGGAAGCTCGGACTGCCGGTTGCCTATCGGGCCTGCACCCGCGGGAGCCGCACCAGCCCTCCACGCTGCCAGGCACCGACCATCGAGTCCGGGCTGGCAGGCGCGAACGTCTCGGTCAAGGAGTTCCAGGGCCTGACCCGGCGCCTGATGGATACGGTCCACTCGGGCAGCGCCCGCACGGCCCTCGGCGACGAGGCGACCGACTACTATCCCGTTCCACTCACTCGCTCCGCCCTCTGGCCCGGGACCGTCTACGCGGACCCCTATGGCCACGTGCTGGTGCTGGTGAAGTGGGTGCCCCAGGGGGCGGGGCGCGGCGGGCTGCTGCTGGCGGTCGATGCCCAGCCGGACAACTCGGTGACCCGCAAACGCTTCTGGGAGGGGACCTTCCTGTTCGCCGACACCCCCAGCGCCGGCGCCGGTTTCAAGGCCCACCGGCCCCTGGTGGCGACCCGCTCGGGTGTCCGTCCCGTGTCCAACGACGCCCTGAACGGCCGCTCGGGCCTGCCCCCCTTCTCCGCGGAGCAGTCCTGGCTCTCCCCCGAGGACTTCTACGCCCGCATGGAGCGGCTCATCAACCCCCGGGGACTCGACCCCGAGACCGCCTACGGGGCCACCCTGGAGGCCCTGATGGAGCAGCTCGAGACCCGCGTCACCTCGGTGGATAACGGCGAGGCCCATGTCCAAGCCAACCCCAGGGCCGTGATCCCCATGCCCCAGGGCCCGGCCATCTTCGAGACCACGGGTCCCTGGGAGGACTATGCCACCCCGTCCCGGGACATGCGCCTGCTGATCGCGCTGCACGTGCTGGAGCAGCTACCCCAGCGCATCCGGCGCTACCCGGAGCTCTACCAACTCGGGGGCGAGGGTCCCGCGAGCGCCGCGGGGCGCATCGAGCGGCTCCATGAGCGGCAGCTCCAGACCCAGACCCTGACCTATACGCGCAGCGACGGCAGCCCCTGGCGCCTGAGCCTTGCGGAGATCTACGACCGGCGCCCCGGTTTGGAGGTGGGCTACAACCCCAACGACTGCGTGGAGCGGCGTTGGGGCGCGACCCCCGAGACACCCGACCACGCGACCTGCCGCCGCCGGGCACCCGCCGACCAGCGGGCGCGGATGGAGGAATACCGGCCCTGGTTCCACGAACGCCGCCGTCCACCCCGCTAGCCTGGCCCATCCCCAGGGACGCGGGTCCCGCGCCCCTCTGCCGCCCCCAAAAGGAGCCGTCTTCATGTTCGAATCGCCCAGCCTCCGGATCTGGCCGCGGACCCTGCCCATCGTCCTGGCCTGTCTGGCGTTGCTGTCCTGCGCGACCCCCCCGCCGGCGCCCGCTCCGGGGACCTGGTCGGGGCGCCCCTTCGGCTCGGCCCCGGCCCGCAACCCGGCCCTCCGGCAGGCCATGATCAACAGGGCCACCCGGGAATGGGAGTACTTCGGCCGCCAGACCGTCGTCTTCAAGGGAAGCGAAGAGAGCATCCCCCACGTCGGGTCCTGGGAGGATGACGACGCGCGCTACAGCGACCGGGTCAATGCTTACTGGCAGGCGGTGGGCAAGCCCGGGCTCGACGGCATGGACTGCATGCAGCCCTGGTCCGCCGCCTTCATGAGCTGGGTGATGCAGGGCGCAGGTGTCCCGGAGAGCCAGTTCCCCCGGGCACCCGCCCACTGGATCTACCTCGCGAGCCTGATCGATCAGGCCCCCTACCCCGGACGCTGGTTCGTGCCACGCCGGGTCGCCGATTACAGCCCCAACCCGGGGGATCTGGTCTGCGCCTCCCGGGGGGGCTCCCGCCCCCTGATGACCGCCGGCTACACCACCACCGGGGGGGTCGACGGCATCAAGGCGCACTGCGACCTGGTGGTCGCCAAGAACAGCCAGACCCTGGAGGTGATCGGAGGCAACGTCCGCAACTCCGTCTCCCGCAGCACCCTGGAGCTGGACAGCCAGGGGCGCCTGCAGGCCGTCCCCCGGCGCCCCTGGTTCCTCATCCTGGAGAATAGGCTGTAGGTGTTTCTTCCCCCCGAGACCGCGGCTACGGCGATGGCTCGCCACGGTTCCGTTGCATTCCGTTCGGCTCGGCCCCCTTCGCTTCGATCAGGGAGAATCGTCCCCATGACACCCCTTGGGCAGCACCTCTCCCCGGGGGCGGGCGAAGGCCCAACACCGCCGACAGCTCGGACGCCGGGGCTCTCTCCTGGCCCCAACCGATCCTGGTTGCCTCACACAACCAAGAATCTGCTTCCTGAGCCCGCGCGGCCAATGCGCGACCAGGGGTCGTCACTGCGATAATTGAGCCCGGCCCACTTTCTCGCCGATGTACGCACGTGAAGCCTCCGTGGCAAACTAGCGGCTAGCGTGTGCCGTGCTTCCCAAGGTGACCCAAGACCCGGATTCCTAGGGCGCATGCCCACAGGATGATTCGTTAATCCGGTGCAGGCGAATGACGAAGCTCCAATGGCGGAACACGCGGGCGGACGTCTATCGCCGGTGCCGATGCGCCGATCGTCGACGAGGGACCCGAGACATGAGTGTGCCAAGTGCTTCGATGGTAACGATGGAGACGTTGAAGGCACGACGCGCAGAGATCTTGCGCCTGGCAAACCGCTGGGGCGCGCGCAACGTCCTCGTGTTCGGCTCCGTGGCGCGGGGCGAGAGCCAGCGGTACAGCGACGTCGACTTTCTCGTGGAGTTCGCCCCGGAGCGCAGTCTTCTCGATCACGGGGGGCTGCTTGCGGACCTCGAAGCGCTTCTCGGCGTCAACGTCGACCTGATCAGCGAGGGCGCGCTGCGGGCGCGTTTCCGAGAGCGGGTGTTGAAGGAAGCCCTGCCCCTCTGATGGCGAAGCCGATGCGCCTGGACAGGGAAGCCTTCTCGATGTGCTCGACGCCATCGCCGCTATCGAACGCCACCAACCCAAGCATCAGACGGAATTCGATAGCGATGAGCTGGTGCGTGTCTGGTGTCTCAGACACATCCAGATCATCGGCGAATCCGCGGCCAACGTGTCACAGGACACGCGCGCCTTAGCGGCGGACATCCCTTGGGGCCAGATCGTCGGCATGCGCAATGCGCTGGTACGCGCCGACTTCAACGTCGACTGGGCCGCGGTCTGGAACCTCGTCGC
>JBLMWY010000417.1:0-5968 GCA_050257475.1 Bdellovibrio bacteriovorus | reverse complement strand
GAGGCCCGGCGCCTTCTCGACTATGGGCGGCTCGATCTGCGTCCCTTCTATCCAGGCGCCCTGGTGCACGCGGGCGGGCGCCTCCACCGGGTGAGCGACATCTGGCGCCGTCCCCTGCGGCTCCCCGAGATGCTCGCCTCCCCCATCGGCACCACCGCGGACAAGCTCCGGCTCCTGCGGCTGCGCCGCGACTGTCTCTCGGGGGACCTCGAGTCGCTCTACGGGCGCCCGGACCGCTCGGCCCTAGACCTGCTGCGAGGACTCGGCTTCTCCGATCGGATGCTGGAGCGATTCTTTAAGCCGTTCTTCAGCGGCGTCTTCTTCGAGCCTGAGCTGGCCTGCTCGTCGCGGGCCTTCGCCTTCGTGTTCCGGGCCTTCGCCCTCGGTGACACCGCGCTCCCCGCCAGGGGCATGGGCCAGATCCCGGCCCAGCTCGCCGAGCCTCTGCCACCGAGCAGCCTCCGGCTCGGCTGCCAGGTCGCGCGCCTGGAGGAGCAGCAGGTGGTGCTGGACTCCGGCGAGCGGCTGCGGGCCCGCGTCGTCGCACTCGCCACGCCGGGGCGGGAGAGCGCGCGCCTGCTGGGTCGGCCGGAGCAGGGGCCGGTGCAGGCCACCCATCGCGGGACCACCTGCCTCTATTACGCCGCGGAGCGAGCGCCCATCGAGGGACCCTACCTGGTGCTGAACGGCGAGGGCCCAGGGCAGGGGCCGGTCAATAGCCTGCTCTGTCCCAGCAACCTCTCGGAGCACTACGCGCCCCCCGGCCAGTCCCTGGTGACGGTCAACTGCCACGGTGCCGAGCACGACCCGGATACCCTGGAGACGGACGTCCGGGTCCAGCTCGCGGGCTGGTTTGGTGACCAGGTGGATGCCTGGCGACGCCTCGCCTGCTACCGCATTCCCGAGGCCCTCCCAGCCCAGCCGGCGCCGGTGCCCTTTCCCGGCTCGGTGACCCTGCGCCAATCGAACTGGCTCTGGGTGTGCGGCGAGTACCGGAATGCCCCCTCCATCCAGTGGGCACTGCACTCGGGTCGCCGGGCGGGGACCGAGATCGCTCGCATGCTCCTCGGCCGCGTCGCGTGAGGCAATGCCGACGCGCTTCGCCTGCCCAGCGGCCGGCCGCTGCCGCCCAGACGGGTCTGTGCACCCGTGCCCGCCACCACCTCGCTTAGGGCCCGGCCCGGCGCTTCAAGACCAAGGCCGCCGCGCGGTTGCGCGGCGCAGATCGATCTCCTATCGTACCGGCCCGCAATGACAAGAATCCCATTGATGGAGTTTGGAGCATGAGACACGCCCCCAAGAGCGCCCGTCCCCCGATCCTTGTAGCGGTGTTTGCGGCGACCTCCCTCGCCTTCGGGTCCCTGGCCCTCGCGGCCGAGGAGCAGGAGCCGGACCTCGAGCTCGGCAAGCAGCTCAACCGCCAATGCGCCCTGTGCCACGGGCTCCATTCCCAGGGCATCCTGGGGGGTAAATACCCGCGTCTGGCTGGGCTGCCCGAGTACTACCAGATCAAGGCCCTAACCGAGTACCGGGACGGCATCCGCGAGCACGCGGCCATGACCGTTGTGGGCGGCCTGCGCACCATGTCCGATCATGACCTGCGGAGCCTAGCGGCCTATCTCGCGGACATCGACCTCGATGCAGTCCATCCGCTGGACGTCCCCACCCCTGAGGGGGCCAACGTAGAGGCGGGCGAGGAGCTCTATCAAGACGACTGCAAGACCTGCCACGGACGCAAGGGCGAGGGCAAGGCGAGCAAGGAGTCACCCCAGCTCGCGGGCCAATACGACGGCTACCTCCTGCGCCAGATCCAGATGTTCAAGGCCAAGAAGCGGGAGCACGGCGGCGACCCGGACGACGACACCTTTGACGACTACGAGGATCAACAGATCCTCGACATCGTGGGCTACATCACCACGCTCGACGACAAAGAGTAGGGCTTGACCCCAAAGCGCCCGCCCCTAGCCCCGTCTACCCCGAGGAGAAACCGAATGAAGACGTTGCTCGCCACCCTTGCACTGTCCGCCGCCCTGAGCCTGGGCGCGGTCGCGACCGCCCAGGCCTCGGAGGCGAAGAAACCGGCCCCTGCCCCCCAGATCCAGATGTTCGACATCGCCCACTCGCTGCTGAAGATGGAGCTCGCGGAGGGCGTGACCGCCGACGCGGCCGCCCAGGCCATGCTCTCCAAGGCCGCCGAGATCAACATGAAGCTGGTGGGTCAGCTCAACGTGAGCGACGAGGTCGCCAGCCGCGGCATCAAGGCCCAACGGTTGCAGATCTTCCAGTTCTGCAACCCGGAAGACGCGATCAAGATGATCGAGTTCAACACCATCTATGCGGCCTACATGCCCTGCCGTATCGCCCTGGTGGAGGACAACGCGGGCAAGATCTGGCTGCAGATGCTGAACCTGGACATGATCATCCAGGCCTACCCCCTGCCGCCGGAGCTGCAGGCCCTGGCCTTGAACGTCAACGGCCAGATGCTCGAAATCCTCACCGCCGGCGCGACCGGGGAGTTCTGACCCGGCCCCGGGGACTCGACCCCCTCCGGCGCTCGCCCGCCGGTGGGGCCCCCTCACCCCGCTTGGGGCCCCGCCCCAGACCCGCGAAACCCGCCCCAAGGACCGCGTCGCAGCCCGCGCTCGCCGCGGGCCCGACCCTCGACAGCGGCGGCCAGTCCGCCAGTCAGCGCGCCGATATCCCTTGCGCCGTGCGGTTGTAGTGCCTTTCCCCCCGAGCGTATTCTTGAGCGTCTAACCAAAAGGGACCCCTCTAAACAGCATCCCCAGGCCACCGCCGCGCCGCGAGCCATCCATGACAGAATACGCGCTCATCCTGGTCAGCACGGTGCTGGTGAACAACTTCGTGCTGGTGAAGTTCCTGGGGCTCTGTCCGTTCATGGGGGTCTCCAAGAAGCTCGAGACCGCCACCGGCATGGGGCTCGCGACCACCTTCGTGCTGACCCTCTCGGCGGTCTGCTCCTGGCTGGTCAACGAGTACCTGCTGGTGCCCCTGGGGATCGAGTACCTGCGCACCATCGCCTTCATCCTGGTGATCGCGGTGGTGGTCCAGTTCACCGAGACGGTGATGCACAGGACGAGCCCCGTCCTCTACCAGGTTCTGGGCATCTTCCTCCCGCTCATCACCACCAACTGCGCCGTGCTCGGCGTGGCCCTGCTGAACCTCCAGGAGAAGCGGAGCTTCCTGGAGGCCACCCTCTTCGGATTCGGGGCGGCGGTGGGATTCGCCCTGGTGTTGGTGCTGTTCGCCGCGGTACGCGAGCGGGTGGCGGTGGCAGACGTGCCCCGGCCCTTTCAGGGCAGCGCCATCGCGCTGATCACCGCCGGGCTCATGTCCCTGGCCTTCATGGGCTTCGCCGGACTCGTGCCGAATTGAAGGCCGCCCGATGTTGACCGCCATCCTCGCCATCGCCGCCCTGTCAGGCCTCTTCGGCCTGCTCCTGGGCTACTCGGCGATCCGCTTCAAGGTGGAAGGGGACCCGGTCGCGGACCAGGTGGAGTCCCTGCTGCCCCAGACCCAGTGCGGTCAGTGTGGCTACCCGGGCTGCCGGCCCTACGCGGAGGCGGTGGCGCGGGGCGAGGAGGAGATCAACCGCTGTGTTCCCGGGGGCGAGGCCACGGTGCGCTCACTGGCGGACCTGCTCGGGCGGGAGCCGGTGGCCCTGGAGGTGGAAGAGAAGCCACCGTCGGTGGCGGTCATCGACGAGCAGGCCTGCATCGGCTGCACCCTGTGCATTCAGGCGTGCCCGGTGGACGCCATCGTCGGCGCACCCAAGCAGCTCCACGGCATCATCGCCGCCGAGTGCACCGGCTGCGAGCTCTGCCTACCCCCCTGTCCGGTGGAGTGCATCCACATGGTGCCCGTGGGCACCGACATCCCCCATTGGCGCTGGCCCTACCCGGGCGAGCGCAAGGCCGCGTGAGGCAGGCCTTGGATCGCCCGACCTTGCCCATGCCGAACCTGGCCCCCCACCATCCAGTCCGCCGCCGGCTCGGGACCTTCCATGGCGGCATTCACGTGCCTGACGAGAAGGCACTGTCCAATGGGGCCCCGATCGAGCCGATCCCCCTGCCGCCCCGACTGGTGATCCCCCTCGGCCAGCACATCGGCGCCCCCGCCCGAGCCAGTGTCCAGGTTGGGGAGCGGGTGCTGAAGGGCCAGCTCATCGGGGAGCCCGATGGCTACGTGAGCGCCGCCGTCCACGCCTCATCCTCGGGGGTGGTGGTGGCCATCGAGCCCAGGCCGGTGCCCCACCCGTCCGGGCTTTCGGCCCCCTGCGTGGTCATCGAGACGGACGGCGAGGACGCCTGGGCGCCCCTGGCCGAGCCACTCACCGACTATGTCCATCTCGATCCGGCGGTGGTGCGGGAGCGGGTGCGCTGGGCCGGGGTGGTGGGCCTCGGCGGCGCCTCCTTCCCCACCAGTGTCAAGCTCAACCCGGGACCCGATCGCCGACTCAAGACCCTGATCATCAACGGGGCCGAGTGCGAGCCCTACATCACCTGCGACGACCGGCTGATGCGGGAGCAGCCCGCGCGCATCCTGGAGGGGGTACGGATCCTACGCCACCTGGCGGGGGCGGAGCAGGTCCTGATCGGGATCGAGGACAACAAGGGGGCGGCCATCTCCGCCCTGGTCCAGGCCCTGGCGGCGACGGACCTGCAGCGGGTGGTCTCGGTCGTCCCCATCCCCACCCTGTACCCAAGCGGTGGCGAGCGCCAATTGATCCGCATCCTCACCGGCCTGGAGGTGCCAAGCCACGGCATCCCCGCCCAGATCGGCATCCTCTGCCAGAATGTCGGCACCGCCGCGGCGGTGGCGGACGCGGTGCTCCGCGGCCGACCCCTGGTCTCCCGGGTGGTGACGGTTACCGGACGCTCGGTGGCCACGCCGCGCAACTTGGAGGTGCCCATCGGTACCCCGGCGAGCGTCCTGATCGGCCACTGCGGGGGCTACCGGCGGCCCCCCCGCAAGCTGCTCTGCGGGGGTCCCATGATGGGGTTCGAGCTGCCCGACGCCGAGGTGCCCGTCACCAAGGCCACCAACTGCCTGCTGGCCCTGACCGCCGCCGAGGCCCCGGACCCGGGCCCCGCCCTGGCCTGCATCCGCTGCGGGCGCTGCGCCGAGGTGTGCCCGGCGCGCCTGCTGCCCCAACAGCTCTATTGGCACGCCAGGGCCAAGGACCTGGATCGGGCCCAGGACTACAACCTCTTCGACTGCATCGAATGTGGATGCTGCGCCGCGGTCTGCCCCAGCCATATCCCGCTCGTCCAGTACTACAGATACGCCAAGACCGAGATCTGGGCCCGGGAGCAGGATCGACGCAAGGCCGAGCAGGCACGGCGCCGCCACCAGGCACGCCTGGAACGGCTGGAGCGCCAGGAGCAGGAGCGCAAGGCCAGGCTGCGCAAGAAGAAGGAATCCCTCGAGGGTGGGGGCGAGGTCGAGACGGGGCCCGCGGATCCCAAGCGGGCCGCCATCGAGGCGGCCAAGCAGCGGGCCGCCGCCAAGACGAGGGCCGCGGCCAAGCCTCAGCCCGTGGGGGGTGCCGCCGGTCAGTCGTTGTCGAAAACGCAGTCGCAAGTGGCCGAGACGGCCGGGATCGCGGAGCCGCTCACCGCCGAGCGGCGGCCGGCGGTGCGCATCGAGGAGCCAAGTTGAGCGCGTCCGCCGTCATCTCCTCCCCCCACGGTCCGCGCTCGAGCCGGGTGGACTGGATCATGGGCCAGGTCCTCGTGGCCCTGGTCCCTGGCATCCTGGCCATGACCTGGTACTTCGGCTGGGGGCTCCTCATCAATATCACCCTGGCCGTCGGGTTCGCACTCGGCGCCGAGGCGGCGGTGCTATGGGCCCGCGGCCGCCCGGTGCTCCCGACCCTGAAGGACTACAGCGCGGTGGTCACCGCCGTGCTCTTCGCCGTCGCCGTGCCACCGACGCTGCCCTGGTG
>JBLMWY010000416.1:0-10877 GCA_050257475.1 Bdellovibrio bacteriovorus | reverse complement strand
TGGGCATCCCGTTCGTCTACAAGTCCTCGTTCGACAAGGCGAACCGCTCCTCGTTCGCGAGCCCGCGCGGGCCGGGGCTCGAGGAAGGGCTGCGCATCCTGGAGACGGTCAAGCGCGACGTCGGCGTCCCGGTGCTGACCGACGTCCACGAGGACACGCCGCTCGGCGAGGTGGCGGCGGTGGTCGACGTCCTGCAGACCCCGGCCTTTCTGTGCCGCCAGACCAATTTCATCCGCCGGGTCGCCGAGCAGGGGCGGCCGGTCAACATCAAGAAGGGCCAGTTCCTCGCCCCCTGGGACATGCGGAACGTGGTGGACAAGGCGCGCGCCACCGGCAATGACCAGATCCTGGTGTGCGAGCGTGGCGTGTCCTTCGGCTACAACAACCTGGTTTCCGACATGCGCGCCCTCTCGGTGATGCGCGCCACCGGCTGTCCCGTGGTCTTCGACGCCACCCATTCGGTGCAGTTGCCGGGCGGGCAGGGGGATCGCTCGGGCGGCCAGCGGGAGTTCGTCCCGGTCCTGGCTCGGGCCGCCGTCGCCGCCGGGGTGGCCGGGGTCTTCATGGAGACGCACCCGCGGCCGCAAGAAGCCCTCAGCGACGGACCCAACGCCTGGCCCCTGGGCCGCATGCGGGACCTGCTCGAGACCCTGGTGGAGATCGACCGGCTGGTGAAGTCGGCGGGCTTCGCCGAGGAATCGCTCTAGTTTTTTTACAGCGGAGTCAAGCGCCATGTCCGAGATCGTCGACGTCCGTGCCCGTGAGGTCCTGGATTCCCGCGGGAATCCCACCGTCGAGGCCGATGTGATCACCGCCGATGGGGCCATCGGACGCGCCATAGTCCCTTCCGGCGCCTCCACCGGCTCCCGGGAGGCCCTTGAGCTGCGGGACGGCGACAAGTCCCGTTACGGCGGCAAGGGGGTGTTGAAGGCCGTGGGACACATCCAGGGCGAGCTCAAGGCGGCCGTCACCGGCATGGACGTACAGGATCAGACGAGCCTGGATCGGCGGATGATCGAGCTGGACGGTACCGAGAACAAGGCGCGCCTCGGGGCCAACGCGCTGCTGGGCATCTCCCTCGCCGCCGCCCATGCCGCCGCCCAGGAGAAGGCCCTGCCGCTGTACCGCTCCCTCTCGGGCGGCCCCTACCGCCTGCCGGTGCCCATGATGAACATCATCAACGGCGGCCAGCACGCGGACAACAGCGTGGATTTCCAGGAGTTCATGATCCTGCCCGTAGGCGCGGCCTCCATGCGGGAGGCGGTGCGTTACGGGGCCGAGGTCTTCCATGCCCTCAAGTCGGTGCTGAAGGGTCGGGGGCTGGCCACCGCCGTCGGCGACGAGGGTGGCTTCGCCCCGGACCTGCCCTCCAACGAGGCGGCCATCGAGGCGATCCTGGAGGCCATCCACAAGGCCGGCTTCAAGGCCGGGTCCGACATCTATCTCGGGATGGATGTGGCCGCCTCCGAGTTCTATGAGGACGGCCTCTACAACCTGGCCGGGGAGGGCCGCAAACTCGACTCCGACGGTCTGACGGACCTGCTGCTCGAGTGGGTCGACAAATACCCCATCCTCAGCATCGAGGATGGCCTCGCCGAGGGGGATTGGGTGGGTTGGGAACGCCACACGCGGCGGCTGGGGGACAAGGTACAGATCGTTGGGGATGACATCTTCGTGACCAACACCCGCATCTTCAAGCAGGCCATCGATCGCGGTATCGCCAACTCGATCCTGATCAAGGTCAACCAGATCGGGACCCTGACCGAGACCCTGGAGGCCATCGGCATGGCCCACGCCGCCGGCTACACGGCGGTGGTGTCCCACCGCTCCGGCGAGACCGAGGACACCACCATCGCCGACCTGGTGGTGGCCGCCGCCACTGGCCAGATCAAGACCGGCTCCCTCTCCCGCTCGGACCGGGTCGCCAAATATAACCAGTTGATGCGCATTGAGGATCAACTCGGCGACGAGGCGGTCTATGCCGGCCGCTCCGCCTTCCGGTGGCTCTCCTGAACGCGCCCTGAAACCCGGCCGTGCGGCTCCTGATCGTCCTGCTCCTGGTCCTGGTCGGGGTCTTCCAGTACCGACTCTGGGTCGGGGAGGGCAGCCTGGCGGAGGTCCATGGTCTCAAGCAGGAGATCGCCGAACAGGAGGCGGAGCTCGCGCGGCTGACCGCCCGAAACCGGGAGCTCCAGGCGGAGGTGGATGATCTGCGCAGCGGTCTGGATGCCTTGGAAGAGCGTGCCCGGGGCGAGCTTGGGATGATCAAGCCGGGCGAGACCTTCCTGCAGGTCATCGAGCGCCCGAGGGCCGCGAAGGCGCCGTGAGGGACTCGACGATCTGGGCGGTGGTGCCCGCCGCGGGCGCGGGGCGCCGCTTCGGCGCCGCGCTGCCTAAGCAATATCTGGATCTCGGGGGCCGCTCGGTGATCGAGCGGAGCCTCTCGGTCTTGGTGGACCACCAGCGCATTGCCGGGGTTTGGGTGGCCCTGGATCCGGGCGATCGCTTGTGGTCCGCAAACCGCTTTGCCGATCACCCCAGGGTCTATCGGGTGGCTGGCGGAGTCGAGCGCTGCCACTCGGTGCTCAATGCCCTGGATGGGCTCGCCGGGGTGGCAGCGCCGGGGGATTGGGTCTTGGTCCACGATGCCGCCCGTCCCTGCCTGCGCCCGGAGGATTTGGACCGGCTGATCACGGAGCTCGGGTCGGACCCGGTGGGGGGGCTCCTGGGTGTGCCGGTGCGGGACACCATGAAGCGCGCCGATGGGGTCGGTCGGGTCAGCGCGACCGTGGACCGGGCCAACCTCTGGCACGCCTACACGCCCCAGATGTTCCGCCTGGGTGTCCTGGCGGCGGCCCTGCGGGACGCCGTCGGCTGCGGAGATCTGGTGACCGACGAGGCCTCCGCCATGGAGCGTCTGGGGCACCGTCCGCGGCTGGTGGAGGGCCATGGGGACAACATTAAGATCACCCGCGCGGAAGACCTCCCCCTGGCTCGCTTTTTCCTGGAGCAGCAGGGACGGCTGGGTTAGCGCCGTGCTCGGGGGTGCACCATGCTGATCGGTCAAGGCTTTGACGCCCATCGCTTCGCGGCCGCTCGACCCTTGGTCCTGGGCGGCGTACTCATCCCCCACGACCAGGGTCTGGAGGCCCACTCGGACGGCGACGTGGTCATCCACGCACTCTGCGATGCCTTGCTGGGTGCCGCCGGGCTCGGCGACATCGGCCGTCACTTCCCGGATACGGACGCGGCCTACGCGGGGATCGACAGCCGTATCCTGCTGCGCCGCGTGGTAGCCGACCTGCAGGGGCGCGGGCTGCGCGTGCACAATGCAGATCTCACCGTGATCGCCCAGCGCCCCCGGCTGTCGGCCCATATTCCCGCCATGCGGGAGCTCCTGGCATCCGACTTGGGATGCGAGCCGGGGCGGGTCAACATCAAGGCGACCACCACCGAGCGGATGGGCTTCACCGGCCGCGGCGAGGGCATCGCCGCCCTGGCCGTGGTGCTGCTGCTGGAATGAGTGACCCCGATCCGGCCAACGGGATCCACGCGCCTTCGCCTCCGACGTCCATCGGCATTCCCTTCCAGGACCTGCCCCGGGCTCATGGTGAGCCGCTCGCTCGGGGTCTGCTGCGGGTCGAGCCCCAGGATTTCCAGGTGGAGGAGCTGCTCGGCTTCGAGCCGGACGGTGCGGGGGAGCATCGGCTCCTGTGGGTCCGCAAGACCGACACCAACACCGAATGGGTGGCGCGCCGCCTGGCGGAGCTGGCCGGGGTGCCGGCGTCCGACGTTGGGTTCGCCGGGCTCAAGGACCGCCGCGCGGTGACCAGCCAGTGGTTCTCCGTGCCGAGACCCAAGGGCGGGGAGCCTGATTGGTCCCGCCTGGCTGCAGAGGGTATCGAGGTCCTGGAGGTCCAGGCCCACCGTCGCAAGCTCCGCCGTGGGAGCCTGAGGGGCAACCGGTTCCAAGTCCTGGTGCGGGACCTCGGGCTGGAGGCAGCGCCATCACCCGACTCCCCGGTCGAGGCCGTCGACCGACGGTGCACGGAGATCCGGTGTCTGGGGGTTCCCAACTACTTCGGCGAGCAGCGCTTCGGCCACGCGGGGGCGAACCTGTCGAAAGCGGACGCGCTCTTTCGCGGTGCCCTCCGCCGCCCGACCAATCACCAGCGCGGACTCTGGCTCTCCGCCGCCCGCTCCGAGCTGTTTAACCGGGTCTTGGCCCACCGGGTGTCCCGCGGGGACTGGGCGAGACCCCTGCCCGGGGACTGTCTCAACCTGGACGGCAGCCACTCCTTCTTTCGAGCGGACGTCATCGACAGTGAGCTGATCGAGCGATGCTGGCGGCTCGACCTCCACCCCACCGGCCCCCTGTGGGGTCGCGGCGAACCCGCGACGGGCGCTGAGGTGCACAGCTTGGAGCTGAAAACGGCGGAGACCCTGCCCGGATGGGCGGAGGGCCTGGCCCGCTTCCGCCTGGTCCAGGAGCGGCGCGCTCTGCGCGTGCCGGTCCGAGACCTCGCCTGGGAGCTTTCTCACGCCGGCCTGGCGCTGACCTTCAGCCTCCCGGCGGGCGCTTACGCCACCGCCGTGCTGCGGGAGCTGGTCACCTGGGGTTCAGGGGAGGGAATCTGACACCGATGATGACCGATCGGGCGGACCCAAACCGTAGGCAGAGTCATTCCCGTGGCATTGACGAATCTGGACCTTCTGGCGCCAGGACCTGCGTCGAGCTAGCCCGGCGCGATGCGGGGCAGCGGAGCTGCCGACTGGCCCCGAGCTTGGCCTTCCTGGCTTGTTTCGCTAAGCGCATCTAATTACCTGGTTTGAACGCCCGCAGAGGCGTGAACGGTCAGGCGCCGTTAGCCCAACCAGGGCCCTAGGGAAGATGGCCGTGTTTCGCGCTTGCGCAGCAAGACCTGGTCCCACAAGGCCGACGCGGCGTCAGGTCCGGGCCGCGCCACTTCGGGGCGGACGCGCCGCACCAGGGCTCCAGGACCCCCGAATTGCGGGATCGTGCCGATCCAGAAGCGCCTGCGGTTGGTCGCGTCAACGGTTGCTCAGGAGGCGCCGGCCCTCCGTCTGGCCTTGTTGGGATTGCGCAGCAGCACGTAAACCGCCCCGGTCCCGCCGTCTCGCCGAGTGGCGGAGCAAAAGGCGAGGACCTGGTCGTAGAGCCGCAGCCAATAGTTCACCTTCTGCTTGAGGATGGGCTGGCGGCCAGAGGAGCGCTGCCCCTTGCCGTGGATGATGCGGGCGCAGCGGATACGCCGGTGCGCACACTCGAGGAGGAACTCGCCGAGGGTACGGCGGGCGAGCTCCACGCTCAGACCATGAAGGTCCACCTCCAGGCCCACCTCGATGGCGCCTCGCTCCAGGTCGGCGAGGAGACGCCGCTGCACCCCCGGGCGGGCGAAGAGCAGGAAGTCGTGGGTCTCGACCTCGGACTCGGCGAGGGTCGGCTGGGATCCGTCCTCCGGAAGCTCCAGCTCCCGCGGTCTGGGGATCGGCGGGGGGCGCTCGCGATAGGGCTCGGCGAGCTCGTGTCGGATCGGCTCGGCCCCCTCGACCTGTTCACGAAACAGCTCCAGATCAGCGTCTTGGATGTGTTTCTTCATCAGTCGCCTAGGGTATCGGCGGGGTCTATGTGGGTGGGCGGGGGCCAACCGAGACAGTATATCAGCCTGATTTGGACGGAATCCGAGCAAGCGGGATGCCGGGCCCCAGGCTTTTCAGTATGATCTGGAAGCTTTGGCCGCCGGCCATATGGCCCTCTCACCGACGCCCTGCCGCATGAAGATCCTGGTCAGCAACGACGACGGCTACCAATCACCTGGTCTGCTGGCCCTGGTCGAGGCCCTGGAGTCCATCGCGGAGGTCTTCGTGGTGGCCCCCGAGCGGGACCGCAGCGGCGCCAGCAACTCTCTGACCTTGGATCGACCCCTGAGGGCGAGCCAGACGGAGCGCGGTTTCATCCGCGTGGATGGGACTCCAACCGATTGCGTCCATCTGGCCATCACGGGCCTGCTGGAGCGAGAGCCCGACCTGGTGGTGGCGGGGATCAACCACGGCCCCAACCTGGGGGACGACGTCATCTACTCGGGGACCGTCGCGGCGGCCACCGAGGGCCGATTCCTCGGGCTGCCTGCCATCGCTTTGTCCATGGACGCCTTCGAGCCCCGCCATTTGGAGACGGCAGCGCGGGTCGGCGTGCAGCTGGTGGAGAAGCTGCGCACGGCGCCCCTGGAGTCCAACCTGATCCTGAACGTGAATGTCCCCGACATCCCCTATGAGGCGCTCAAGGGGTTTGTCGCCACCCGTCTCGGGCATCGCCATAAGGCGGAGGCAGTGGTAGCGTCGCGAGACCCACGGGGACGCACCATCTTTTGGGTCGGGCCCGCCGGTCCCGAGCAGGATGCCGGACCGGGCACCGACTTCTACGCGGTGCGCGATGGCTATGTGTCCATTACGCCCCTGCAGGTGGACCTGACCCGCCATCAGGCCCTGGACCCCCTGGCACGCTGGCTGGGTCAGCGCGGCTGATGGGGGATACCCTTCACCTCGGCATCGGAATGACCTCCCAGCGAACCCGGGAGCGGCTCGTCCAGCGCCTGGTTGACGCGGGCATCACCCATCCGGAGGTCCTGCGGGTGATGCGGGAGCTGCCCCGTCACCTGTTCGTGGACGAAGCCCTGGCGAGCCGCGCCTACGAGGATTCGGCGCTGCCCATCGGTCATGGTCAGACCATCTCCCAACCCTACACCGTGGCGCGCATGACCCAGGCCCTGCTGGAATCGGGTCCTTGCTCGACGGTGCTGGAGATCGGCACGGGCTGCGGCTACCAGACGGCCCTCCTCGCCTCTTTGGTGCGACGGGTCTACAGCGTCGAGCGCATCCGAGACCTGCAGCGGCAGGCGGAGCGCCGGCTCCTGGCGCTCAAGCTGCGGAACGTGCGCTACCGGCACGCCGACGGGCGGCTAGGGTGGCGGGAATACGCCCCTTACGACGGCATTCTGGTGACCGCCGCCCCCCCGGCGGTGCCGCGAGCGCTCGCCGAGCAGTTGGCGCCTCGCGGTTGCATGGTCCTTCCACTCGGCGAGGGGGACCGCCAATCCCTGGTGCGGGTGACCCGCACGGAGGACGGCTTCGCCCAAGAGGTGCTGGAATCGGTGAGCTTTGTCCCCTTGCTCGGAGGCGTCTCCTGATGCGGATCTTCTCCCCCCTCTATGACCGTGTCATGCGGTGGTCCCGTCACCGCCATGCCCCCTACTACCTGGCGGGCCTGAGCTTCGCCGAGTCGTCCTTCTTTCCGGTACCGCCGGATGTGATGTTGGCCCCCATGAGCATGGCCAACCCCCGGCGAAGCTGGTGGCTCGCGGGTCTGACGACGATCGCCTCGGTCCTCGGGGGGCTCCTGGGGTATGCCATCGGCGCCTTTGCCTTCGACCTGGTCCAGCCCTGGGTGGGGGAGGGCGGCCGCTATCACGCCGTCTTCCAGCAGGCCAAGGGTTGGTTCGATGAATGGGGCATCTGGGCCATCTTCATCGCGGGTTTCTCCCCCATACCCTACAAGGTCTTCACCATCGCCGCGGGGGTCCTGTCGATGGCCCTGATGCCCTTCGTGCTGGCCTCCGCCGTGGGCCGCGGGGCGCGCTTCTTTTTGGTGGCGGCCCTCATGGCCTGGGGCGGGGAGCGCATGGAGGGAACCCTGCGCCGTTACGTGGACCGCGTGGGCTGGATCATGGTGCTGCTGATCCTGGCGGTCGTCCTGGCCCACAACTTCCGGGGCTGAGCGTGAGCCTGTGGAAGGTGAGGCCGGGTCAGTGGGTGAACCCGTCGCCCTCGTCCTTGTGGAACATCCACTGACGATGGAGCCTCGTGCAAGCTCAGGGTCGTGGCCCGGGTTGCCCGGCGTCCTGATCCTGGGGTGGGTCCTTCTGAACCTGGTGGGATGCGGCTCGCGGGGGCCGGCGCCGGTGGATGGGTGGGACTGGAAGGGCCCCGTCCCCAAGGGCTACTACTTGGTGCGCTCCGGGGACACGCTGAGTGAGATCGCGCAGGAGCAGCGGATCAGCAGCCGGGATCTCATTCGTTGGAACCGTCTCAAGCCGCCCTACACCATTTACGCGGGCAAGCTCCTGCGCGTCGCCCCGGTGGACGGTCGCGCGGCGGCCGCGACCCAAAGCCCACCGCGGCAGGGGTCAGGTCGCGGAAAGGCCCCGCCGGCCATCTCGACCCAGCCCTCGACCGAGCCCGGAAGCGGTGGCGCCGAGTCGGGCCTGACCTGGAGCTGGCCCCTGGATGGCTCCATTCGCCAGGGGTTTCGTGCCGGCGATCGCACCCGCCAGGGGCTGCGGATCGCATGCCGGCCGGGGGACACGGTGCATGCGGCGGCGGGGGGGCAGGTGGTCTACGGAGGCAGTGGACTCAAGGGATATGGGAACCTTATCATCGTCAAACACAACGAGAGATACCTCAGCGCCTACGGGTTCAACCGCCGCCTGTTGGTCGCGGAAGGTAACAGCGTCAAGCGGGGACAGGCACTGGCCGAATGCGGCCAAGGGCCCGATGGGATCCATCTGCTGCACTTTGAGATCCGCCGCGACGGCGCGGCCGTCGATCCCGTCCCTTACTTGCCTCCGCGCGCTTGACCCGGCCCTTATGCCCTGGCCAGGGTGCGGGGCGCGGCGCCAATGGCGGGCCGGGTAGACGGTGGGGACGCGGCTCAGCGAGGGGAAGTGCCGAGTGGGTCAGAGACTCCAACCGACGGGGGGTGGTCTACTCAGTCCCTGAGCCCTTCCCCAAGCCGAGGGGTTCGCGGTGTCCCCGAGGATGATCGACCCTTGGGGTGGAGTCGCCTTGGGGGCGTCGAGCAGGGTCCCTCGGCCCAGCTCGGGTCATGAGCGCGATCTCAATCCCGCCGGATGGAGGGAGATGTGGATGTCCACTGCCGAGGAGCCTGAAGCCAGCACCATCGACCTCGATGTCGACCTCGATGGGGATATCGATGCCGACAGCGAATCACTCTTGCTCCTCTCGGAGGACTCCGAGGAGGTTGGCCCGGTCGCCGGCGAGGACTCCGAGGGCCTCGATGGGGGCGAGCTCGATACGGTGGAGCCGGCTGGCGAGCGCTTCCTCTCGGGCGAGGGCGACTTCGACGCCACGCGCCTGTACCTCAACGAGATTGGCGAATCCCGCCTGCTGACCGCCGAGGAAGAGGTGCATTATGCCCGCCTCGCCCAACGCGGGGACAACGCTGCCCGCCAGCGGATGATCGTGAGCAACCTGCGACTGGTGGTCAAGATCGCCCGTCGCTACCTCAATCGCGGCCTGCCTCTGCTCGACCTCATCGAAGAGGGCAACCTGGGTCTAATCCGGGCCGTGGAGAAGTTTGACCCCGAACGCGGCTTTCGCTTTTCCACCTACGCAACCTGGTGGATCCGCCAAACGATCGAACGGGCGATCATGAACCAGACGCGCACCGTGCGTCTGCCGATTCACGTGGTCAAGGAGATCAACATCTATCTGAAGGCGGCGCGCAAGCTCGCCCAGAGGCTCGACCACGAGCCCACCACCGAGGACATCGCCGGGGCGCTTGAGAAGCCCACCAGCGAGGTCAAGCGCATGCTGGGGCTCAACGAGCGCATTGCCTCAGTGGATATTCCCTACAGCAAGGACGCGGACAAACCCCTCGTCGACATGCTCCAGGACGAGGCCGCAGACGATCCCACCGATCGCATCCAGGATGAGGACATCCAATCCAATCTGGAGCATTGGCTGGGCAAGCTCAATGACAAGCAGCGGGAGGTGGTGGAGCGCCGCTTCGGTCTGCGTGGCTATGAGCACTCCACGCTTGAGCGGGTGGCCCAGGAGCTGGGGGTCACCCGTGAGCGGGTGCGGCAGATCCAAATGGATGCCCTGCGCCGGCTGCGAGACATCCTCGAGAAAGAAGGCTTCTCCGTCGATTCCTTCTTCAAGTAGGCAGGTCCTCTCTTCTGTCCCTCGCGGAGAACCTGGCGGACTCCGCCGAGCGGCCCGCGCCCCAGGTGGCCTCGGGGAGCGACCGCCTGCTTTCGGTTGCCGCCTGATCCAGATCAAGAAAAGCTGCGGCGACTGGCCGAGGTAGGGGCAAGAAGCATTTCCTAATATTGACTTTCCGGGACCGATCCAGTGTCATTGCCGACGCCTGCGCGCCAGGGATCGAGGCCCAAAACTACAGGGCTGGAGCGCCGCGTCCTTCGTGTCTTTCCTGAATTTCCCGGGAGGGTTTATGGAATCCGGATTGGAGCAGAAGTACAACTTCGATGTTGTACGCTGGTTCACCGTCATGGCGGTCGTCTACCTGGTGGTGGGCGCCTCCGTCGGTGTCTACATCGCCTCGGAGCTAGCCTGGCCGTGGCTGAACTTCGATAGCCCTTACATCTCCTTCGGACGCCTGCGCCCGGTCCACACCAATGCTGTGATCTTCGCCTTTGGTGGCTGCACCCTAATGGGGACAGCGTTCTACACGGTGCAGCGCACCTGTGGGGTGCGCCTGTGGAGCGATAAGCTCGCCTGGTTCGTCTTCTGGGGCTGGAATGCCATCATCGTGCTGGCCGTGATCACTCTCCCCCTGGGTTTCACCCAGTCCAAGGAGTATGCCGAGCTGGAATGGCCGATCGACATCCTGATCGCCGTGGTCTGGTTGGCCTTCACCTTCAACTTCATCATGACCATCGCCAAGCGCAAGGCCTCGCACATCTATGTGTCGAATTGGTTCTTCCTCGGCATGATGGTGATGATCGTCTATCTGCACGTGGTCAACAGCATGGCGATCCCCGTGGGGCTCTTCAAGTCCTATTCGGTGTTCTCGGGCGTGCAGGATGCCATGATCC
>JBLMWY010000415.1:0-4300 GCA_050257475.1 Bdellovibrio bacteriovorus | reverse complement strand
GATCCCAATACCCGGGCCTTCCGCCCCCGTCTGCTCATCACCTTCTTCCCCGAGCGGCTCATCGCCCGCCTATCCCCAGATCAGGACGCGATCGCCCGCGCCCTGCTCAACGCCGGCGAGGAGGAGCATATCCAGGTTGTCCGCCATCA
The DNA here is from genome assembly GCA_050257475.1 of Bdellovibrio bacteriovorus. GTDB lineage: Bacteria > Pseudomonadota > Gammaproteobacteria > Chromatiales > Chromatiaceae > Thiodictyon. The sequence goes on along the minus strand of JBLMWY010000415.1, from coordinate 4,151 downwards.
GATCGAGACCCTGGGGCTCCGGGCGCAGTTGCGCACCGGCAACCTGCTCACCGGGGAGCGCTACGTGGCGCTGGACTATGACCCCAAGGCACCGAAGGTGGAGATCGACTGGACCCAGGACCCCTTGGAGCTGCCGGTGGTCTCCGGCGGGCTCGGCGACCTGGAGTCCAAGGCAAGCGGCATCCTGGACCAGGTGCGTGACATCCTGGCGACCATCGACAGGCTGCCGCTGGAGCCCATCGCCAAGGACTTCGACAGCACCCTGAAGGGCCTGGATCGGGTCCTCAAGAGCGCCGACACCAAGACCCTGCCCGAGCTCACCAAGACCATGGTGAGCCTGCGCGAGGCCCTTGCAGTGGCAGAACAGGTTCTCAAGGACACGGACCAGAGCCTGCTGAACGGCGGCAGCGCGGCCCAGCAGGAGCTGCGCGCGGCCCTGATCGAGATCTCCCGGGCGGCGCGCGCCGTGCGGGTCTTGAGCGACTATCTGGAACGTAACCCGTCGGCCCTCATCCGGGGCAAGGGGGATCAATGATCGGCCGACTCACCATCGCGGCGCTACTGGGCGCATGGATCCTCGGGTGTGCCTCCACCCCGGCTCGCTTCTATACGCTGAGCGCCGAGCTACCGCCCGCCGCCCAGGCGCCCCGGATCTCGGTGGTCGTCGGCCCCGTTTCCATCCCCTCCGACGTTGACCGGCCGCAGATGGTGCTAAAGGAGGGCCCCAACCAGGTCCGGATCGATGAGGATAACCGCTGGGCCGCCCCCTTGGCGGACGCCATCACCTCGGTGGTGGCGGAGAACCTCGCCGCCCTGCTCGGCACCCCGCGCGTGACCGTTTTCCCCGATCGGATAGCCGGGGATGGAGCCTACGGCGTCACCATCGAGGTCCAGCAGTTCGTCTCGGAGCCCGGGAGCGCCGCCACCCTGAGCGCCGTTTGGACGGTGCGTCGGGGGGCGGACGGACGCACGGAGACCGGACGCACCCGGGTGCGGGAGCCCGTCAAAGGGTCCGGCTACGAGGACCTGGCCGCCGCCCATAGCCGTGCCCTTGGCACCCTGAGCCGCCAAATCGCCGACACCTTGGAAGCCCTAAGCGCGGGAGACTCTGGGAGATCTAGGTCGAGGTCGCTGTGATTGAGTGTCCCCCTGAGCCAGTCGAGGCTGTTGCACCCCCAATCTCGGGCGATCTACACTGCCCCATCGAAATCTACACAGGATCTTCCCGTGGCACTTAACATTCGCAACGCCGAGGCCGAACGCCTGGCTGAGCGGATTGCGAACCTGACGGGCGAGACCAAGACAGGGGCCGTCACGCAAGCCCTGCGCGAGCGGTTAGAGCGGCTGGAGCGGGCAAGGGGACCGCGGCGACTGGCCGATGAGCTGGACGAAATCGCCCTGCGCACGGCGGGGCTGCCCGTTCTCGACCCCAGATCCCCCGACGAGATCATGGGCTACGATGCAGACGGCCTACCACACTGATGGTCATCGACCCGTCGGCCCTGGTGGCCATTCTTCAGGACGAGCCGGAGCGGCGGGCCTTCAACGAGCTGATCGAAAACTCACCCAACCGGCGTTTGTCGACCCCGAGCCTGGTCGAGTTGTCCATTGTCGTCGAGGCCCGTCACGGCGCGGAGGGTATCCGCGACTTGGACCTCTTCATCGCCACCGCGGAGATCGAGCTCGTGCCCTTCGATGCCGCGCAGGCCAGGATCGCACGCGAGGCCTTCCGCCGTTTCGGCAAGGGGCGCCACCCCGCTGGACTGAACCTTGGCGACTGCTTTTCCTATGCGTTGGCGCGCGCCGTTGATGAGCCCTTGTTGTTCAAGGGAGCGGATTTTCCGCTAACCGATGTGAGGGTCGCTTATCGGATCGCATGACCAGAGGTCATCGGTTCGCCCCTGAGCCTAGGCGTCCTCGGGGTTGGTGGAGCGACCAATGTGACGAAGGGCCGCATCCCTCTAACCGGACCCGAAGAGCGCCGCCTGGACCATCCGGCGGGGGGTGGACGGACGCACCGAGACCGGGCGCACACGGGTGCGGGAGCCGGTCACGGGGTCCGGCTACGAGGCGCTCGCGGCCGCACACAGCCGCGCCCTGGCGGTGATGAGCCGGGAGATTGCGGACACCTTGGCCGCCCTGAGCACGGACGAGGCTCGCCGTCCCAGTTCCAAATGAACGCGACTCAGCAGACGCGACGCGGCGAACCACCCCGGCGGTAGTCAGAACCATGTCAGAGTCGAGCACCCATCCCCGCAACGACCACCCTTCGGTGCCGCGTCGGCGCAGGCCCAAGGTGCCTTGGCGCGCATTGGCCTGGGTTCTACTCGTCTGGGCGGTGCTGGCGTACCTGATCGTGCCGCGGCTCTGGGAGCTCTATTTCCGGCACCACGAGGACTTTGCCCAGGTGGACCGGCTGACCCAGACCTCTGACGGCCATCCGGGCGACCCGCTCAACATCGCCCTGATCGGCACCGATGCCGAGGTCGTGCGGGCCATGTCGCGGGCGGGCTGGTATCCCGCGGATCCCATTACGCTCGAAACCAGCCTGCGCATCGCCGCGGATTCCGTGCTGCGCAGGCCCGACGATAGGGCGCCGGTCAGCAATCTCTATCTGTTCGGGCGCAAGCAGGATCTCGCCTTCGAGCAGCCGGTGCCCGGCGGCCCAGCCCATCGGCATCACGTTCGATTCTGGCGCTGGGATCGGCTCGAGCAGGGACGCCCGGTGTGGTTTGGGTCAGCCACCTTCGATGAGCGTGTGGGCCTGAGCTACACCACGGGTCAGGTCACCCACCATATCGGACCAGACATCGACGCGGAGCGCGACCGCATCGTCCACGAGCTGCAGGAGATCGGACAGGCGCAGTCCGTCGAATGGGACTTGGGCTTTCACTCCCAGCGTACAGGATATAACGGCGGCGGCGACCCCTGGCACACCGACGGCCGGCTGGCCATCGTCATGCTGGCCGGTGTCGTCGGCCCCGCGGCTCCCTAAACGAGCCGACGCCGTGAGGCTGTTCATGTCATCGCCGCCCTGACCACCTTATCTGCGCCGTTCAGTTCACTCAACTGACGCTTCATCAAGCTGCCCACCGCTACCGGTCTGACGGTGATCGGCCTCGAGGTCATGGTAGGGCCGACCGCGGCTCCCTAGCCCTGACGCGCCCAGAGCTGCTGCAGAACCAGGAAGAGAAAGGCGGTGGAGCAGCCGAACATCAAGGTGCCGTTGATGGAGGCCAGCGGGCCCAGCAGCCGCCAGGGTGGAGGTAGGACCAGATCTCCATAGCCCACCGAGGTGATGGAGGCGGCGGCGAAATAGACGCCGTCGGCGAAGGTCCCCACGAACCCCGAGCGCCAGAAGAACAGGCCCCAGGCGGCGGCCTCGGCAAAGTGGGCAATGAAGAGGATGACGAAGCAGGCGAGAAGCACGATCTCGCCCGCCCTCAAAGGGCTGCGACCCTCCCGAAGCCAACCCTCCCGAAGCCATGCGAAAAGGCGAGGCAGCACATCGGCGACCTCGATGAGCAGGATGGCGTGCAGCAGGAAGAGCCCCGCGGCCAGCGTCAGCGCGATGGCGAAGTGACCGTGGCGCCTTACCGGTCGCTGGTGGCGGCTCGCTTTCATCTGAGGCCTCGCTCAAGTGGCGCCAATCGAAGCTGTCCCAACCCGCGCCGGCCCCTGCGGGCGCATCAGCCAATCACCCACCCTTCAGGTCCCCGGCGCCTTCGGGATCGCCGGCGCGAAGGGCCCTTTACCCCTGACGGGGACGGGGGCAATTGCGGCCGCCTCGTCGACCCACGCGCCACCCATGGCCTGGTAGATGCTGACGAGGGCCGAGAGCTCGGCGGCCTGGGTGGCCGCCAGGTTCAGCTCCGCCGGAAACAGCTGCTGCTCGGCCTGAAGCACCGTGGAGTACGGGACAAAGCCCCCATCGAACTGGGCCCGCGCGAGCCTTGAGTAGTCCCGCAGGGCCAGGACCAGCTGCTGCTGGGCGCCGACCTGCTGTCCGATCTTCTGATGGCTGACGAGCGCGTTCGAGACGTCGGCGAAGGCCCGCTGGATGACCTGGCGGTAGCTGGCCTCGGCGGCCTTTTGCAGGGCCTGGGCCTGGGCCACCTGACCGCCGATGGAGCCGGCGGTGAAGATGGGCC
>JBLMWY010000414.1:0-5515 GCA_050257475.1 Bdellovibrio bacteriovorus | reverse complement strand
ATGGCGCCGCCGACCTCCAGGGGATGTCCATCGGCGACGTCTTCGAGGAGGAGGGCGACGAGCAGGCCGGGGCCTTCATGGGGACCTGGCTGGAGGCCCTGATCCGCACCGGGGCCCTCAGCAAGATCGAGGCCCGCTTCATCGCCCGGAACGGCCGGAGGGTCCCCATCCTGTTCTCGCGCACGGCGGTCAAGGACACGGACGGCCGAATCAGCGATATCATTTGCATCGCCAAGGACATGACCGGCTATGTCCGGCTGGAGCCGGACACCGATCCCGGACAGGAATCCGAGGGAGCTAAGCCGCGGAGCGCACCCGAAGTGCCCCAGGAGGGTCCATGACCAGCGAGCCCACCCAGCCCGATCTGCCGGAGGACGAGGACACCGCCCTCACCGCCAATGCACTCAAGGCGATGGCCCATCCCCTACGCTGGAAGATCCTGTGCTCCCTGGGGGAGAGTGAGCTGTCCGTCGGGGAGATCGTGGAGCGCACCGGCACCTCCCAGAGCAACATCTCTCAGCACCTGGAGCAGCTACGCAACAAGAACATCGTGGTGGCCCGCAAGGAGGCCAACCGCATCTTCTACCGCATTCGCAATCACCAGCTCCTGGAGCTCATCGGCATCATGCGCGATGTCCTCTGCCCCGCCAATCTGGACGACCGCTTTCCCAAATAGGTCGAAGGACGGGCACGCCGTAGGTGCCCATGCTACCAATCGGCCGTTTCGCTTGGGCGCGGACAGCGTGCCCACCCTACCAGTCCTCGGCCCCCTCAGGCGGAGGCCCAATAATCAGTCCCGATCCCTTCACCCAGGTCGGCGTCCACCAGGCGCCGGCGCACCTCCAGCAGTCGATCGATGAGCGCCGGCTCGGCGTCCGCGTAGGCGCCCGCGTCCGGGATCCGCCTGACCACCACCCCGAGCAGCTCCGTGATGGCGTTGCCGATGGAGTTCTGGCTGATGGTCACCAGGAGCCGACCCCGGTCATTGCGGAAGATGAGCTGCTTGAAGGCCGGCTCCCAGCGGATGGAGTTGGCGTAGGCGGGCTCGGCAATGCAGCGATCCCTGACCTTCTTGGCGGTGGTCAGGAAGTCATTGTCGAACAGCAGCACCTCCTCCACCTGCTTGGGGAAGTAGACGTCCGGCAGCCGGGCTGCATTGCGGGTGGAGACCTGGGAGAAAAAGGTCCGATAGAAGTCCAGGAAGCCCTCCAGGATGGCGTCGTACTCGTGCCAGAAGCGCACGTCCTTCAGCGCCTCCGCCCCACCCTGAATCTCCCAGCAGGGCAAGCCCTCCGGATAGCCCGTGAGCGCCAGTTGCGATTCGGCGCTCGGCACCGTCTTCAGGATGCGCAGATCCAGGGCCTCGTCGAAGAAGCGCCGGTAAACATCCCGCATGTGGGCCTGGAAGAGGCTGTGCTGGCCACCGTCGGTGAGGTTCGGGTTGTCCCGATCCGCGAGCTGGGCCGCCCGCAGATCGGCCATGGGGAAGACGATGAAGTGGTTGTGCAGCATGCGGATGCTGGGCACCCCGGGAGAGGTCAGGGGCCAGGTGGCATCCAGGCTCGCCTCCCCGGCCAGGACCAGGTGCTCCGCCGGGTCCGGGTAGCGCTCGACCATATAGCCGATGATGACCTGGTTCATCCGGTTCCAGACCCGCTTCACCGCCTCCGGCACCTGGGTGCGGCGAACCGGCCGTCCCAAGGGATTCAGGATCCGCTTGGAGGTGTTGTAGATGATGGAGCAGTCGAGCTCGAGCGAATGACCCAGGGCCTTGCGGTAGAGGAGCAGATCCTCCTGGTTCACCAGCAGCCCATTGTTGTGGACCAGGTCGTTCAGGTTCTCCGTGCTGTTGAAGAACTCGTTGGGCTTCATGCCCTCGGGAACGTCCAGGGGGATGGGCCGAAAGGGTGTGACAATCTCGCGCGGTCCGGTTTCCATGGGTCAACGCCTCCTAGATCAGCGAGGGGGTAGATCGCTGAGGTGCTTAATCCAAGGTGATTAGGGTTGGAGCTCAGCCGTGAGGACTGGCTCGGGCACGGCTCGCCGGGGCACGCCGTGAATACATCCCTCGAGCCTCCACGGCGCGATCCCTGGCGCCGAGGGCCCCGTCAAGCTGCACCCGAGCCGCAGCGGCTGAGTCTCGACACAAATCGCCTCATCCATTGAGCGCTCATCTTAACTCGGTTCATTCGCGGGCCAACCCTGTGCCCGCCCGGCGCTCGAACGCGCGGCTAGAAGGACCACCGGGCACCGAGGCTCAGGATGTCGGCGCTGTTCGAGTAGTCCCCCACCAATCGGTTTCCGGGAAGCAGGCCGCCACTGGCCTGGGGCGTGGTCACCTCCCGAAGGTCGACGCTGTAGTCGCCGATGAAGGCGTGATTGTAGGCCAGGTCCAGGATCAAGGAGTCGGTAACGGCGTAGCTCGCACCCAGGGCCAGCCAGCGCAGGTCACGCTCGGTCACCCGAGGACCCTTGGTGGCCTGGGGTATGGGGCTCTCGTCGTACTCGAAACCGGTACGGAAGCTCCACTTCGGCGAGTAGCGATACTCGGCGCCAATGCTGAAGCGCCAGACGTCGTGCCATTCCTGGGGATCCACGAAGTCGGGGCGGCCATCCGCGTAGCGCACCCGGATCTCCCGAAAGTCGCTCCAGTTGGTCCACTCCGCGCCCAACAGCAAGGACCATTGGGCCCCGAGATCCCGGTGCACACCCAGGCGCAAGGTCGCGGGCAGGGTGAGGCGCGCCCGGGTGTCCTGGATCTCGCTGGCAAGCAGACCCCCGGTGAGGGCGGTGAGATGATAGGGAACCTCGATGCGGGACTCCCCGTCCAGGTCCAGATCCACCTTGGACCGATAGCTCGCACCCAGACGTGTCGCTGGATCCAGCTCGAACAGGACCCCCAGGTTCCAGCCGAGGCCCCAGTCGTCCCCGTCCAGGACACTGTAGCCGTCGGCCGCCAAATTGCCGGGGGTGATCCCCAGCGCGGGGATGGGACCACCGAGCCGAGCGCTCAGGAGCGACCCGAAATCCACGGCATTGGTGAGCTCGGCCTTCGCGTACACCAGGTCCAGACCCGCACCGACGCTCAGCCTGGGATTGATGCGGTAGGCCAGTGCGGGGTTGATATCGACATTCACGACCTCGGAGTAGACACCGTGATAGCGACCGACCCAGGATCGCGGATAGTCGGTGTTCAGGCCATAGGGTGAGTGCACCCCGAGCCCGAAGCTCCAGTCCCCGGGACCGGGCTGGCTCAGGTAGAAATTGGCGATCAGCACCGAGGAGTCCCCCTCCGCGTCCAACAGGCCCTGTGCCGGTCCGCCGAAGGGATTGGTGGAGCCATCATCCGAGAAGTCGGTGTTGATCTGGGCAAAATGCAGACCCAGCTCCGCTTGCCGCTTCGCAAGCCGAGTGAGCCCCGCGGGGTTGAAGAAGAGGATCGAGGCGGTATCCGCGGAGGCGGCCGCCCCGGCGTTGCGGCTACCCTGACACTTGACGCAATAGGTGGGGATCTGAAAACCCCCGCCCCAGGCCGACGTGGTCGCCAGCAGGGCCCCCCCGGCCAGGGCGCTCGCGAGACCCCTCAGCCACAGGGCCCCTCCGGATGTCGTGTCTCCGTTCGGCGAGATGCCTTGCCCCAATCGCTCAAGCCCCCGAGAAGGAATGTCCACGGTATCTGGTCTCGCACTGGCTACGGGAGGCTCAGTTGTAAATCAGCTCGGACCAGCGGCGTTGGTCAATCAGTCCCATTTTGAGCTGTTGCCAGGCCTCCATGGAGCCCGCCTGCTCCGCCATGACCTTATCCAGGACCACGGCGATCTTGCCCAGCCCGGAGACAAAGACATGGGTGTTAGGCTCTTGGATCAGGGCCCAGGCCTCAGCGGCATTGGACTTGAGCCCCTGCTCCAGGGCCTGAGAGGACGACATCAGGGGACGCTGGGCCAGGGCCTTGAAGGCCTTGAAGGTCTTCTCGTCGTAGTAGTTCGCCAGGTCGCTCGCCTCGTCGTTGGCATACATGAGGTCGAGCCCGGTGCGCCCGCCGTAGAAGATCCGCACCTGCCCCTGCCAGCCGCCGCGCCGCTCGTAGATAAGCTGGGCGAAGGCGCGAAAGGGGGCGATCCCGGTGCCCGTGCCGATCATGAGCAGATTAGCGGTGCTATCCAGGGGCACCTTGAAGGGGCTTAGGTAGGGACCGCTGATGGTGATCCGTTTCCCCGGCGCCGCGTCGCAGAGGAAGTTGGAGGCGATCCCGGGATAGCGCTCGCCGCTGACCTCGTCGATATAGAAGCAGCGCCGCACCAGCAGATCCAGGCGTACCCCGTCCTCCTGCGGTAGGCTGCGGGCATTGGCGATGGAGTAGCGGCGCAGGTGATAGGGGTTGCCGAAGGGGTGAGGTCCGGGCACCAGGACCCCGATGCTCTGGCCCTCGACGAACTGGAAGGCGGGGTCCAGGACCCGCAGCACCAGGTGCCGTACCTCCGCCGCGCTCTGCGGTGTGATGCGCTTGGATTCCTCCAGGACTGCCTCGGTGGTCGGACCTATCTCCGCCGGATAATCGCTCATGCTACCGCTCCTCGTCGTGTCGTTAGCCGCCCCGCACCGGGCGCTGGTTTGTCTCGCTCGCCCTGGTTGGCCGGTCCGGACCGGTATAACCCAGGAGAAATTCGCTTGTTCAGGTTGTTCGCGGACCAACAGCCAGACTGCGGATGGCCGCCGTCCACGCCGCCGACCCTCAATCGCGGTCGCAGTGGTCCTTGCCCGAGCAGCAGCCGCCCCCGCAGGCCCCGCCCTCCCCCCGATAGGGCCCGAGATCCGGGTGGCGCGCGGCAAACCGGGCATAGGCCCTCTGGACCCAGATCCACCCGAGGAGGATCCCGAAGATCACCAGACTCGCGATCACCACCTTAGCCATGGGAGCCCCCCAGGCCCGCGAAGCCCATGAAGGCCAGGGACAGGAGCCCCGCCAGGATCAGGGTGAGTGCCGCCCCCTGGCTCACCGCCGGCACCCGCGCCAGGGCCAGACGCTCGCGCAGTCCCGCCATCAGCATCAGGGCCAGGGTGAAGCCGACCCCGGCCCCCAGGGCATAGACCAGGCTCTGGGCAAAGTCGTACTCCTTGGCCGTCTGGAACAGGGCCAGCCCCAGGATGGCGCAGTTGGTGGTGATCAGCGGCAGGAAGATGCCGAGCGAGCGGAACAGCGCGGGGCTGAAGCGCTTGATGAACATCTCCACCAGTTGCACCGCCGAGGCGATCACGGCGATGTAGCAGATGAGCCGCAGGAACTGCAGATCCAGCAAGGTCAGGAGCCGGTTGATTCCATAGGCGCTAAGCGAGCTCACCAGCAGCACGAAGATGACCGCGAGCCCCATGTTCCATGCGGTCTCCTTTTTCGCCGAGACCCCGAGGAAGGGACAGATGCCGAGGAACATCGCCAGCACGAAGTTGTTCACCAGGGCGGCATTCAGAAAGATGAAGGAGAGCGATTCAGCCTGCATGGACCCCGACCTCCGCGCGC
>JBLMWY010000413.1:0-2904 GCA_050257475.1 Bdellovibrio bacteriovorus | reverse complement strand
CGGCTGCCGATCAGCACGGCGCGCAGCATGAAGGCGTTGTCGAAGCGGGCCTCCGGCAGGTTGCCCCCCTCCATCAGCAGGTCCTTGAGAAAGGCCCGGGAAAAGTTGGCGCCTTTCCCATGGACCTCAATCAGATTGGCCCCAAAGAGGTCCGCCTGGGTGAGGTCGGCGCCCGTGAGGTCCGCCTCGTCCAGGATGGCATGGAAGAGGTCGGCGCCGTTCAGCTTGGCACCGGTGAGATCGCAGGCCGCGAGCTTGGTCCAGCGCAGATTGGCCTTGACCAGGCTGGCGCCCGCCAGCTTGCAGCCGGTGAGATCCGCGTTTTCGAACCGCACCCCATCGAGCTGGGCATTCCGCAGATCGACGCCCTGGAGCCGGGCCTCCCCGAGATTGCAGTGGCGCAGGTCCGTTGCGGGCCTCGGGGCGGCGCAATCGCCCCTCGGGAGATCTTCGGCGCCGGCGAGGGCGGCCACCGCCAGCAGGCCAAGCCCAAGGGCGCGCCTCAGGGCCTTCCGGGTATCGCTTCTCCCCGGTGGAGCTCGATCCGTAGTGTTCATAATCGGACTCCGAGGTTAACCGCGCGAGAGTGTTGTGACCTGGGCGATCTGGGGCCCAAACAGATCGACGAGCACCATGAGCGCCGGCACCAGCAGGCCGAAGAGCCTGACCAGACGGCGGATGCTGGGGTGGGCGCCGCCGAGCTCCATGAACTGATCGATGACCAGACGCCCCTTGACGGCGGCGATGGCGGCCACGCTGAGGGTCACCCAGAAACCCGGTTGCGCCCCCTCGCCGAGGGCGACGCCCGCGAGGGTCAGGGCCACCAGGGTACCCCAGGTCCAATCGACGGAACGGATGCTTGCGGTCACGGCACTGTCCGGGCAGGGTCAATCAGGGAAGGACATAGAAGAGCGGGAAAATCATGAGCCAGATCAGGTCCGTCGCGTGCCAATAGCTGGCGAAGGCCACCAGACCGCGATGATCGCTGCTGGAGTAGCCACCGGTCCAGGTCCGCACCATCACCCACGAGAGACCGAGCAGCCCCCAGCTCACGTGCACCAGATGGTTGAAGGTCAGGTAATAGTAAGCGAGCTGGAAGACGTCGCCGCTGCCGTCCACACCCCGGGCCAGATTCCAGCGGACCTCCAGGACCTTCATCAGCGGGTAGCCAAGGCCGGTGATGAAGGCGGCGGCGAGCCACTTCAGGGCGACCCCTGCCTGGTCGGCGCGGATGGCGAGCACCGCCCGCGCTACGAAGAAGCTGCTGGTCAGCATGATCAGGGTGTTGATCGCCCCGGCCAGGGTCCAGAGGCGGGTTGGTCCCAGATGGAAGGCCTCGGGGTGGTGGGCGCGGGCCAGGAAATAGACGAGGAACATCAGGGCGAACTCGGTCATCTCGGCGTAGATGCCGACCCAGATGGCCTTGTTGCCCGGGATACGGGGGTCGATGCGCTCGGGCGCCGGGACCTCGGGGCTGGTCTCGTCCGGAGCCGGAAATGTCAGGGATGCGGTCAGGGGCCCCATGGCTCGCCAATCTCCCGTGGTCCTGTGGGTCGGGCTGAAGCCCGACCGACGTTGGCTTCGGATTCGGCATCCAGGGGAAACACCCTTCGATAGAGCGCAAAGCTCCCATAGGCGAGCACTGGTAGGGTGATGGGCAGCACCAGTGGGATCAGGATGCCCGGGACTATGCCGAGGCAGATGATGAGCGCCCACGCCAGGGCGGGACCCAGGTTGCCGAGGACCGCCCGAATGCTCGCGACCACGGCGGGGATGACCCCGCTGCGCCGCTCGTAGAGCAGGGGCACGGAGAAGGCCGTGACCAGGTAAAGGCCAAGGGCCAGGAAGGCCCCGACGGGGCTGGCCCAGAGGGCAAAGGTGCGAGCCCCTGCGCTCAGGCTAGACCAGTCCCAGGGGCCGGAGGCACCTTCCATCAGGGGACTCGCCCCCACCTGGAAGGCATAGAGCACGCCGGCATCGGTGAGCCAGACGAGGAACAGGAAGGCGCAGAACCCCGCCACCGCCCAAAACCCGCCACCGGCCTCGGTGAAGCCGAGAAAGGCGTCGCCGACCTGGAGCCGCTCCCCCCGCTCCCAACGGCGATAGAGCCCGAAAAAGCCGGCGAGCAGGGCGGGGCCGATGAGGAGGAACCCGCCGGTCAGGACCCAGCCTAGGGGCGTGGCACCTTGATAGGCGAGGGCCAGCCACAGGGCGGTCCCGGTGAGGGCGAGCAGGACCCCGAGGATCAGACTGGGTCCCGGCTTGACGCTAAGGACCCGCCAACCGACGCCCAGGGCGTTGCGTAGATCCCGCAGGCGGTAAGGGACAGCCGTTGGCGCGCTCAAGGCGGTCTCGCGGGCATGACTGGGCCTCGATGGGTGCGGTCATTCGCCGCTGGGCCCCAAGGGGGCCTCGCGTCCGCATGGGTTCTGATGTGAGCTTAGGGCGCCAGGGCGCGCGCGCTTTGAGCTAGCTCAAATCCGCCTTGCTGGCGGGAAGGATCCGCGGCGCGGGGTAGGTCGCTGCCTTAATGGGGCGATGTCATCACGCCGATCAAAACAAGGGTCAGGAGCCCCAGGCCGGCCAAGATCAGCACCGCGGTCAGCGTCCGAGAGCCTTTCTCCAATCCGGCGGAGGGTGGCTTGACCAGATACCGCTCCAACTCACCGCTGGCCTTGAGCCGCTCGTATTCCAGCCGGTGCTCGAACTTGAACTCCTCCAGTGGCACCGCCCCGGTGAACATGATGGTGCTCATGGGAAAACGGTCGGGCCTGAAGTGGGAATTAAAGAAGTGCACCGTGAAGATGAACATGGTCGCCAGCAGGGCCTCCTCCGCATGGACGATGGTGGCCACGTTGAAGACCCAGCCGGGCAGAAACTCCGCGGTCTTGGTGGGGAAGAAGA
>JBLMWY010000412.1:0-9137 GCA_050257475.1 Bdellovibrio bacteriovorus | reverse complement strand
GCAGCAGGGCCCGGGGCGAGACCAGACTCACCTGGGGGGTAAAGCCCAGGGACCAGGCGGCCAGGCGCTCCAGGGCCTCCCGCTCCCTATCCGGCCGCTGGGGCAGGATCCGGAGCTCGGCGCACAGGGCCCGGGCGGCGCCGACCCCGAGCCCCGGACGCACGCCCCGGGCGGCAGCGGCCGGGTTGCAGCGCAGGACGCGCTCGCCCCGCCGGCTGATGCTCACCGCCAGGGGGGTCTGATCGAGGCCGCCGCGCCCCAGAACCTCCAGGGGCAAGGCGGGCAGATGAACGGCGAGCCAGCGCATGGGACCACGGATCAAAGGTTCTCGCGGATAGGGGCAGACGCCTGGTCCCCGGGTCCCATACTCGGTGGGTCGGACTTCAGCCCGACTGTGAAGGTTGGTGCATTCTGAGAGATTGCTGTCGGGCTGAAGCGCGACCTACAAAGGTAGGGTCTGAAGGCGTACCCAGGCTCACCAGGGCGCCGGCGCGCCCGCCCCGCTGTTTGATCACCTCCACCCGGTAGCCGGCCCCGATGGGGACCACCTGTAGGCGCAGGGGCGCCGGTGAAGGACCCCGTGCAGTAACCGGGTCGCGGAACAGAAAGGCCAGGGCCCCGCCCGTCTCGGCGGCCAACTGAAGCCGGCGCAGGACGGCGGTGTCCCAACGCCCGCCCCACAGGAGGACCGCCGCGCAGGAGCCGGAGCGCAACCCTTGCTCCGCGGCCCAGGCCCCCTGCCCCTCGGCCCTCACCACCACCAGCCGCTCCAGCTCCATCCCCCGGGCCGCCAGGGCCGGGGCATAGGGAGGCCAGGGGGGATCCACCAGGAGCAGCCAGCGGCCCTCACACCCCAGCCGGGCCAGCGCCGGCAGCACCAGCCCGAGACCAACACCCGGGATCTCGGCGAGCAGCTCGCTCAGGCTGCCCTGGGGCCAGCCACCCCAGGACAGCGCCGCGTCCAGGGCCGGGAAGCCGGTCGGCACCCCCGCCGGAAGCGATCGGCACGCCGTCCGGCCCCGCCACAGGTCGGACCTCTGATCGAGGAGGGATTCAAGAGGGGCCGAGGGTCGAGGACCGAGGGCCGAAGGGGCCTCGCCTAGAGGATGCCCCCTTGCCTCTGGCTCTGCGCAGGTCTGGACTCTAGACATGATGAAGCACGGTTGAAGGCCGAGGAGTCAGGGGCACGGCCATGTCCCCTGCGCCCAAGATCCCTTCTCCTTGGCCCTTGGCGCTCGGCCCTTGGCCCTTCCTCAGATGCGTTGCGGCTCCGCCAGCCCTAGTCGTAGCAGACCGACGGCGATCCCCTCGATGACGAGCTCCTGCTCGCGCAGATCCACCGCGATAGGGGGGAAGTCTGGGTTCTCCGCCAGGAGCTGCACCCGATGGGTCCAGCGGGCCTGGCGGCGCAAGCGCTTGACCGTCACCTCCTCCCCCAGCCGGGCCACCACGATCTGGCCGTCTCCCGCCTCCCGGCTGGCATGCACCGCGAGCAGGTCCCCGTCCAGGATGCCGGCATCGCGCATGCTGCTGCCCCGCACCCGCAGCAGGAAGTCGGCGCGGGGCCTGAACAGGCCGGGGTCGATGGGATGACGCTCCTCCACGTGCTCGACGGCCAGGATGGGGCGGCCGGCGGCCACCCGCCCGATCACCGGCAGCCCCTCCTCCGGCAGGCCCGCCCCAGACCCTGCACCCAGGAGCCGGATCCCCCGGGAGCGTCCCGGGGTGAGCTCGATGACCCCGTGCCTGGCCAGGGCCCGCAGGTGGTCCTCCGCCGCGTTGACCGAGCGGAAGCCCAGGGCCCGAGCGATCTCGGCCCGGGTGGGCGGCACCCCGGTGGCGCGGATATGACGGGCGATCAGCTCCAGGATCTCCCGTTGGCGGACCGTGAGGTTGTCCATCATAGGGCGAGCGCAGCAGGCTAGGATCTCGATAACTGAATATTTATACAGTTCCCCGTGAATTTCAAGGCACCTTCCATCTCGCTCCTCGCGACTCGCGACTTGCCACTCGCCACTTGTTAATCCCCTTGGCCCTCGGCCCTCGGCCCTCTATCCTCGCGGGCCCATGAACGACGTCAAACGCCGCCAGATCTTCGAGCGCCTGCGCGCCGCAAACCCGGCCCCAACCACCGAGCTGGTGTATGCCACCCCCTTCGAGTTGCTGGTGGCGGTAATCCTCTCGGCCCAAGCCACCGACAAGGGGGTCAACAAGGCCACCGCCCGGCTCTTTGCGGTGGCCAATAGCCCAGAGGCGATCCTGTCCCTCGGTGAGGGGGGCCTCAAGGACCAGATCCGCACCCTGGGGCTCTTCAACAGCAAGGCCCGCAACATCCTGAAGACTTGCGAGATCCTCCTGGAGCGCCACGGCGGCGAGGTGCCGCGGGAGCGCAAGGCCCTGGAGTCCCTGCCGGGGGTGGGCCGCAAGACCGCCAACGTGGTCCTCAACACCGCCTTCGGTGAGCCCACCATGGCGGTGGACACCCACATCTTCCGGGTCGGCAACCGCACCCGTCTCGCCCAGGGCAAGAATCCGCTCCAGGTAGAGCAGCGGCTCCTGCGCCATACCCCAAAGGAATTCCTGAAGGATGCCCACCACTGGCTGATCCTGCACGGGCGCTATGTCTGCACCGCCCGCGGTCCCAAATGTCCCACCTGCCCCATCGCGGACCTCTGCGAATATCCCGAGAAGACACCACCAGCAAACCCCGGGTAGGGGCACCGCTGGCAGCGGTCGCGGAAACTGGGGCCGAGGCCTGCAGGGACCCCGCCCTATCTTGTCCTACCCGAGGATCGGACCCAGCTCGTCGACCAACCACGCCATCTCGCGTTCTTTCGCGCTCATTTGCGGACGATTTCATCCAACCATGTTCTCCCAAGATCGCCATAGCTACCGTCAGTCCTTCATGGACGCCTGGGCCAAGTCCCAGTCGGGACAACCCTTGGCACCTCTGGAGGCCCAGATCGTCCAGATCCTGCGCCTGCACCCGGAGTACCAGGGTTTGCTCGAGGATCCGGAGGACAGCCTGGACCGCGACTGGCGCCCTGAGCAGGGCGAGACCAACCCCTTCCTGCATCTGGGTCTGCACCTCGCCATCCTCGAGCAACTGACCACCGACCGGCCGGCGGGGATCCGCAAGCTCCACCGCAACCTGGCAGCCGCTACTGGTGACGTCCACGAGGCGGACCACCGCGTCATGGCCTGCCTGGCGGAGGCCCTGTGGCGGGTACAGCACGACGGGAAGCCCTTCGACGAGAAGGCCTATCTCAAATGCCTCAAACGCTCCGGTGGGGGCATCCGCCCGCGGGGCTGATCCAAGGGTCCGGGGCACGAGCCCCGGTGCCCCGGGCAAGGAAAGGCCAACGGCCCCGTGTCCCCAGTCGTCGATGGGACGGGCTTGCCCCGTAAATGTGGAGTTTGCATCCAGGGCCGGCTGTGTTATCACTGCGCGACCCCCGACAGCGGTGCTGGGTTTTAGGAAGATTCCTTAATCCGCTAATCCGCTCGGGTTTGCTATACCACCCCAATCCCTAGGCCATCCGAGGAAACGACCATGTCCAAGAAGACCATCACCCCCGCCGCCGTCATCGCCGGCGCCGCGCTCGTCGGCAGCCTGTCCGCCGTCAACCTGGCCAGCGCTGCCGAGAACCCCTTCGCCGCCAAGTCCCTGGACTCCGGCTACATGCAGCTCGCCGGGGCCGAGTCCGACAAGGGCACGGGCGAGGGCAAGTGCGGCGGCGAAGGCAAGTGCGGCGAGGGCAAGTGCGGCAGCAAGAGCGGCGGCGAGGACAAGGGCGGCGCCAGCTAGGACGTCGCCCCCCGACACCATGAGCACCCGGTCCCACCCGATTCAGGGTGCCGGTCTCGGCCTGCGGCGATCCTTACTGGACGCCGCGGCCGAGCAGAGCCCATCTGAGGTGGACTTCTGGGAGGTCGCCCCCGAGAACTGGATCGGGGTGGGCGGGCATCAAGGCCGGCAGCTCAGAGCCATGACTGAGCGCAACCCCTTCGTCTGCCATGGGCTGTCGCTGTCGATCGGCTCCCCGGCCCCGCTCGACACGGACTTCGTGCTTCGGGTCAAGGGCTTCCTCGACCGTCACGGCATCAGGCTCTATACGGAGCACCTGAGCTACTGCTCCGACGACGGGCATCTCTATGACCTGCTGCCCATCCCCTTCACCGAGGAGGCGGTGCGCTACGTGGCGGAGCGGGTCCGGCAGGTGCAGGACATCCTGGGCCGGCGCATCGCGCTCGAGAACGTCTCCTACTATGCGACGCCGGGCCAGGAGCTCTCCGAGATCGACTTCATCAATGGCGTCATCGCCGAGGCGGACTGCGACCTGCTGCTCGACGTGAACAACATCTACGTCAACGCCATCAACCACGGCTACGACCCTTACGATTTCCTGGCCCGGCTACCCGGCGAGCGCATCTGCTACGGCCACATTGCCGGGCACTACGTGGAGGCGGAAGACCTGCGGGTGGACACCCATGGGGCCGATGTCATCGATCCCGTCTGGGACCTCCTCCATGCGGCCTATGAGCGCTTCGGGGTCTTCCCGACCCTCCTGGAGCGCGACTTCAACATTCCGCCCCTGGCGACGCTTGTCGCGGAAGTGAGGCAGGTTGCAGACGTCCAGGATCGGGCGAAACAGGTCCGATCGATGCGCGTCGCCCATGGCTGAGGTGACGACGCTCAGCTTTCAGGCCACCCAACAGGCCTTTGCCGCCCACCTTCGGGACCCGGAGGGCAGGCCCGCCCCACCGGGGCTGGAGGACCGGCGGGTGGGCATCTACCGAGAGCTGATCTTCAACAACGTCGAGTCGCTGCTCGCGGGCTTCTTCCCGGTCCTGCACCGGATCCTACCCAGGGATCATTGGCTGGGGCTGGTGCGTGAGTTCTTCATCCGCCATCGGGCCCGCTCCCCGCTCTTCATGGAGCTGGCCCAGGAGTTTCTGGATTTCCTCCACCGCGGCCGCGCGGCGGACCCACGGGACCCGCCCTACCTTCTGGAGCTGGCCCATTACGAGTGGGTAGAGCTGGCCCTGATGATCAGCGAGGATGAGCCCGATCTCACGTGCCTGGACCCCAACGGCGACCTGCTCGCCGGGGTGCCCGTCCTATCCCCTCTTGCCTGGCCACTTAGCTATCGCTTTCCGGTCCACCGCCTGAGTCCCGATCACCAGCCCGAGGAGCCCCCGGCGGAGCCCAGCCACCTGCTGGTCTACCGCAATCGGGCGGAGCGGGTGGAGTTTCTGGAGACCAACGCGGTCACCCAGCGCCTGCTCCAGCTCCTCGGCCATGAGACCGGCCGATCCGGCCGTGAGAACCTGGAGCTGATCGCCGCGGAGCTCCAGCACCCGACCCCCGAGCAGGTCATCGACTTCGGCGCCGCCCTCCTAGCCGACCTGCGCGCCCGGGGCATCATCGTCGGGGCGCGTGCCAGGATCTGACGCACGGCCCCAAGCTTGGCCCTGAGCTGGTTTCAGATCGACCCGCAGCGTTCTGTAGGTCGGACTTCAGTCCGACAGCGACCCCCCAGACAAACCCAACGTTCGCAGTCAGGCTAAAGCCTGACCTCACAGTGCCTCCACCCTCGACGCGTGCCTTTCGGGGTCAGGTCCATTGTCATCCAGGGCGGTGCATCGGCTAGGATTAGGGCTCAGCACCCGCCAACCGCATCGGAGCCCAGCACAGACCATGAGCGAGCAGAGCCTAGGCCAGACCCAAGACATCGGCGCCGAGGTGGTGGTGCTTGGCGCCGGACCCGGTGGTTACACCGCGGCCTTCCGCGCCGCGGACCTCGGCAAGCGGGTGGTGCTGATCGAGCGCTACCCGACCCTAGGGGGTGTCTGCCTGAACGTGGGGTGCATCCCCTCCAAGGCCCTGCTGCACACCGCGGCCATCATCGAGGAGGCCAAGCACCTGGGCGCGATGGGGGTGACCTTCGCCCCGCCCCAGGTCGACCTGGATCAGATGCGCGCCGGCAAGGACAAGGTAGTGTCGCGCCTGACCGGAGGACTGGCGGCGCTCGCCAAGCAGCGCAAGGTGCAGGTGCTGACCGGAATCGGGCGCTTCGAATCACCCAACCGGGTCGGGGTGGATACCCGGGAGGGCAAGGTGAACGTCACCTTCGATCACTGCATCATCGCCTGCGGCTCGAGCCCGGTGAAGATCCCCGGCTTCCCCCATGAGGACCCGCGGGTGATGGACTCCACCGACGCCCTGGAGATCCGGGACATTCCCGGGCGCCTGCTGATCGTCGGGGGCGGCATCATTGGCCTGGAGATGGCGAGCGTCTACAGCGCGCTGGGATCCGAAATCGAGGTGGTGGAGCTCCAGGACCAGCTCATGCCGGGCTGCGATCCGGACCTGGTGCGGGCCTTCGAGAAGGTCGTCAAAAGGCGCTACGGGCGCATCCTGCTGGAGACCAAGTTGGCCAGCATGAGCGCGGGCTCCGAGGGCATCAGGGTCGTCTTCGACGGCAAGCACCCGGGCGAGGCCACCTATGACAAGGTCCTGGTGGCCGTGGGGCGGCGTCCCAACGGCAAGCTCATCAACGCCGAGGCCGCCGGGGTGACGGTGGATGAGCGGGGCTTCATCCCGGTCGACAAGCACATGCGCACCAACGTGCCCAACATCTTCGCCATCGGCGACGTGGTAGGCAACCCGATGCTGGCCCACAAGGCCACCCACGAGGCCAAGACCGCCGCCGAGGTGATCGCTGGGCTGCCCGCCCTCTTTGATCCACTCACCATCCCCTCGGTGGCCTATACGGACCCGGAGGTGGCCTGGATGGGCCTCACGGAGACGGAGGCCAAGCGGCAGGGCATCGCCTACGAGAAGGGGGTCTTCCCCTGGGCCGCGAGCGGTCGGGCGCTGGGGATCCATCGGGACGAGGGCTTCACCAAGCTCCTCTTCGACCCGGAGACCCACCGCATCCTGGGGGCCGGGATCGTCGGGGTCAATGCGGGGGAGCTCATCGGCGAGACGGTCCTGGCCCTGGAGATGGGCGCCGATTACGAGGACATCGGGCTTAGCATCCACCCCCACCCGACGCTCAACGAGTCCATCGCCCTGGCCGCCGAGATGGCCCACGGCTCCATCACCGACCTGATGCCGCAGAAGCGGCACTGAGGGCGCCTTTTGTGAGTCCGCGAAGAACGCAAATAAAGCGAAGAACGCGAATCTAAGATCGACGCGAGAACCGACCGAGCACGCAGGTGGCGTCAGCCGATGCCGCGTCAACAAGGCGAAGAGAGATCACCTTATTCGCGTTCATTCGCGGAAACGATTCTCTTCTGTCCGGCGGGCTCAAGGATCCGTCTCTCATACACCTCGACGTCAGGCCTGGGCCTCCCGATCGGCGATGTGGTTGAGGGCCCGGTCGATGCGCCGAAGCGTCGCCTCCTTACCTACGAGCTGCAGGGTCACATCGATCCCCGGCGAGGCGGCGCGCCCGACGACAGCCACCCGCAGGGGCTGGGCCACCTTGCCGAGCTTCTCACCGAGCTCCTCGGCCACCCGCTCCACCACCCGGTGCAGGGCCTCGGGCGTCCAGTCCTCGAAGGCCAGGAGCTCGAAGGCGGCCCGAAGCCGGGTCAGTGGCTCCCGGGCGACGGGCCTTAGGTGCTTCTTGGCCGCCTCCGGCTCATAGTCGGCGAAGTCCTGGTAGCAGAAGGCGCTGATGGCGGCCAGCTCCACCAGGGTCTTGGCCCGGGCGGCCTGGGCCTGGACCACCAGGGTCAGATCGGGCCCCTGGGTGGGATCGATCCCCAGACGCCCCAGGTGGGGGCTCAGGAGCCGGGCGATGTGGGCGGGGTCCCCATTGGCGATGTAATGCTGGTTGAGCCAATCCAGCTTGTCGGTGTTGAAGGCGGACGCGGCCTTGTTGACGGCATGGATGTCGAAGAGCCGGATCATCTCCTCCAGGGAGAAGATTTCCTGATCCCCATGGGACCAGCCAAGCCGCACCAGATAGTTGAGCAGGGCCTCGGGCAGATAGCCAGCATCCCGGTAGGCGATGACGCTCACGGCCCCGTGGCGCTTGGACAGCCGCGAGCCGTCGGCCCCCAGGATCATGGGGACATGGGCGTACTGGGGCGGCTGGTGCCCAAGGGCACGGAAGATGTTGACCTGGCGCGGGGTGTTGTTGATGTGATCGTCGCCGCGGATGACGTGGGTGATGGCCATGTCCGCGTCGTCCACCACCACCGACAGGTTGTAGGTGGGGGCGCCGTCCGTGCGGCGGATGATGAGGTCATCCAGTTCGGCGTTGTCGAAGGTCATGCGTCCGCGAATCAGGTCGTCGACCACAACCAAGCCGCCGTCCGGATTGCGAAAGCGGATGACATGCGGCAGGGCGGGGTCCACCTCCCGGTCCCGGCAGCGGCCGTCGTAACGCGGCTTGAGCTTGGCCGCCATCTGCTCCTCGCGCAGGGCGTCCAGGCGCTCCTTGGGGCAATCGCAGCGGTAGGCCAGGCCCTTGGCGAGCAGTACGTCGATGACCGCGTTGTAACGGTCGAAGCGCTGGGTCTGGTAGAAGGGCCCCTCGTCGTAGTCCAGCCCCAGCCAGGCCATGCCTTCGAGGATGGCGTTGACCGACTGAGCCGTCGACCGCTCCAAGTCCGTATCCTCGATGCGCAGGATGAAGCGCCCGCCATGGCGGCGGGCGAACAGATAGGAAAAGAGCGCGGTGCGGGCACCGCCGACGTGCAGATAGCCCGTGGGAGACGGGGCGAAACGGGTACGGACGGTCATGGCGATCCACGGACTGACGGGTAAGGCGGGCATTCTAGCAAAAGCCCAGGCAAGGGAAGACAACTGCTATACTTTTCCATCAGGAGAACCCGTGGTGGGACGAATATTATAATAAATTGAAAATCTTACAGAAAAGTCAATGAATCGCCTCTACCCATGGTTGTTGTCTCTGGCTTGCCTGCTCGCCAACAGCGGTACCCTTGGCGCCAGTCAGGGGGACAAGGTGGTGTCCTACGTCTACCAGGACAATCGGCAGCTTGTCAGGCTGGTGGAGGATGCCGCCGCCCTGATCGAAAGTAGATGGACGGCAGCTTTCCCCACTTTCGCCACCAAGGGCTCCAAGTGGTTCAATGACCAGAACTACCTGTTCGTCTAT
>JBLMWY010000411.1:0-3991 GCA_050257475.1 Bdellovibrio bacteriovorus | reverse complement strand
ATTTATCATGGGGCTTTTGCAGGGTGCCCTTGGAGCGCCGCGGAGCCGGCTCGAGGGGCTCGAGGTCGCTCGCGCCGCTGAGGGGGATCCACAGCTCCGGACAGGGTACGAGCACCGACCGCGGCGGACCCGGAGGTCGCTAGCAGACGGAATATCCGGCGTCCATCCCGTGTTCTATCGTTTAAATTGGCCGTCAAGCCCAAACCAGATCTGAGCGCCGCTCCTGGGCGCCTCGTTAGCGCGCACCGATCATTTCTTTGGAGACTGGACGCCTATGACCCATGGCATTGACGCTGAGCGTCTGGCCGCGGAGATCCCGAGGTTGAGACGCTATGCACGGGCGTTGACCAGGGACAGCCAGAGCGCCGACGACTTGGTGCAGGACTGTCTGGAACTGGCCTGGCGCAAGGGTCATCAGTGGGAGGCGGGAACCGACCTCTGTGCCTGGCTCTACACCCTGATGCACAACCTGTTCGTCAACGGACGGCGACGTAAAGTCCCCGATACGGAGCCCCTGGGTGACGCCGAGCACGCGGATCCCCATCCCCGGTCGCCGGATGCCGGACTCGAGCTCCGGGAGCTGGAGCAGGCGTTGCATCGCCTACCGCCGGATCAGCGGGAGGTGCTCCTATTGGTGTGTCTGGAGGGAATGAGCTACGAGCAGGTGGCGGCCGTGACCGGTGTCCCCATCGGTACCGTCATGTCGCGCCTACATCGGGCCCGCGAGCGCATGCGGGGGCTCCTCGGCGGGGAGCGGCGACCAGCAGGCAAGCCCACGGTGAGGAGGGTGAAGTGAGGAACGAGAGACCCAATCCGGAAATCGAGGATCTGCATGCCTACGTGGACGGCCAGCTTGGCCCGGAGGCGCGCAGGCGCGTCGAGGAACAAGTGAGCCTGGATCCGGCCGCACGGCGCCGCGTCGAGGATTACGTGGCGATCCGTGAGGGCCTGAGGACCCTGTATGAACCGGTCGTGCGGGAGCCCATCCCCTTGCGGCTCCTGACCCCGCCGCGCCCGCGGGGCTGGATTCGGCCCCTGGGCGCCATGGCCGCAAGCCTGGCCCTCTTGGTGGGAGGTGCCTATATCGGCGTGCAGCTGGAGCGCAACCAGCTCACGCCCCTCGCCGGTCCCCCGTCGGTCGTGCGTGAGGCCGCCATGGCCTACGCAATCTACACGCCCGAGGTCCACCATCCGGTGGAGGTAGCCGCCGGGCAGGGAGAGCACCTCGTCGCCTGGCTCAGCAAGCGCATGGGGACCACAATAACCGCCCCCCGGCTGGAGAGCCTGGGCTTCGAGCTCGTCGGGGGTCGCCTGCTCGCCAGCGCCGACGGGCCTGGGGCCCTGTTGATGTACGAGGACGCCGAGGGCCAAAGGCTGGTGCTTTACGCCTGCCACAGTGACACCCGAGGTCGGGATACCGCGTTCCGATACGCCGAGGATGAGGGTATCTCGGTCTTCCATTGGTCGGATGCGCCCCTGACCTACGCGCTGGCCGCGGAGCTCGCTCGCCCCGACCTGCTCGCGGTGGCACAGGCGGTTTACCAGCAGACTGCCATCTGATCCAGATACAGAGCAGCATCCGACTCAGGGCGGGCCCATCCGCAATCGGGGGATCGTAACCTCAACGATCACGGGGGCAGGAACATGCAGGCCCCGGCGGAGGCCGGGGCACTGGATCAATGCCGGGTACCCGTGGGCTCCGACCGTTGGGGCTAGGGCGCTGGCGCTTTCAGCCGGGCGATTTCGGCGTTGCGCCAAGCGATGAGGGAGGTCCAGGGGCCGTTACGGACCATGTCCTCGTAGTCGACGCCCTGGCCCTCAAAGTGCTCACGCTCGCCGGGATATTCGCACCCGACCAACCAGTCCGCGGGTTTGCGCAGGGTCGCCGGGATCCCGTCTGGGTCATCAAAGCAGTAGAAGGTGTCGGCCTGGCCGCTGGAGCGGGGCTTGTCAGGGGCGTTGATGTAAGCGGCGATGTCGAGCGCCTGTTGGGCGCTCAAGGTGTTCGCCCTGTCCAGGGGCATGTGGGTCTGGATGTAGGCACCGAGCACCCCGTTGCGGTAGAAAGCGGCGGCGCGGGAATGTCCGTCACGCAACCCCCACAGGGCGGGCGTGCGCGGCCGGCCCTCGTCCCGGCGATATTCGCCGCGGCCGGCCCCGTCCTTGTCATGGCACTTGGAGCACCGGTCCTGGTAAAGGGTGCGGCCCCGAGCCGGACTGGCGCGCATGCCCACGAGGTTCGCGATCACCGGCAGATTCGGGCCCGCCTCGGGCGGCAGCAGCCGCCAGTTTTCCCGCATCTCGGGATCCCGGATCCCGTCGGCCACCCACTCGATGTAGGCCACCAAGTCGCGCATCACCGGGTCATCCTTGGAGGGGGAGCGCTCCGCATTCATGCAGTTGCGAAAGCAATCGATGATCGAGTCCTCCAGGTCCCGGTTATACCCCATGGGCCCGAAGTAGGGTCCCAGACCCGTGATCGGGTTGGGCTTGTACTTGCTCGGCGATTGATAGACCGGGGTGCCGAAGGGGACATGGCCGCCGGTGAAGTGGCAGCTCGAGCAGGCGGTCGCCGCGGTCGCGTAGGGCGCGCCGTCGGGGTATCGGATGTTGCCGAAGGGCCCCAGTGTGCGGCTGGTGTTGTGCATGTACTGGTAGCCGCGGCGCACATTGGCCGGGGCCGTGCTGATATCACGGCAGTTGAACCAGGGGCTCATGGCGCTGCAGTTCGGCTCGACGAGCTTGTCGCCGCTGAAGCCGAGATCATCGGCGAAGCCCAAGGGTGTAAAGAAGGTCAGGGCACATGCGAGGGTTGCGAGCTTATGCATCTCACTCTCCGAATGGTGGTTGTTTGTGACCGGGATCCGCGCGGAATCCCGGTAGAGGAGGCGGTCTCAGGCCGTCTTGCAGGTCTTGATTCCAAGCAGGCTGTAGGCTGGGCACCAGCCCAGCAGGGCGGTGGCCAACGGCACGACACCGATGTAGCCCCAGAGGCCGATGGTTCCGGTGGCAGCCAGGGCGATCAACGCGATCCCGGCGACAATGCGCAGGGCCCGGTCGACGGTTCCGACATTCGTGGTCACTTGAGTGTCTCCGATGGGTGAGCTAGACCGCCGGGATCGGCGGTTGGGTCAAGCATGAGGCATTGGGGGGCCGGTCTCAGTGACTTGATCACAGAGAGGCCGGCAATTTTGCTCAGGCGCACAGCTCCCGCAGCCGGTCGAGACCGGAGCGGTCGGTCACCGCGACGGTGCCACGCCCCAAGCTCACCAGCCCGGCCGTCTCGAGACGCTTGAGATGGCGCGAGACCACCTCCCGAGCGGTGCCAAGCTCCGCGGCGATCTCTTGGTGGGTCGCCACCAGGGCCTCGCCACGGCTGGTCCTTGCCAGCAGGTAGCCGGCCAGGCGCCGCTCCACGGGTCTGAAGGTCAGCTCCTCCATGCGCGCGATCACCTCAGCGACCCGCCCGCCCAGGTTGTCGAACACGAACCGCCGAAAGGCGGGCGCGGACTCCAAGGCCCGGTCGAAGGCGGGCTTGGAGATGGCGAGGGCGCTTACAGGCGCCTCGGTGCACCCCTCCGCCGGATAGTCCTCGTCGGATAGCACACAACAGGTCGTCAGGATGCAGGATTGACCCGGTTGGACACGATAGAGCAAGGCCTCTCGCCCACCCTCGCCGATCAACTGCACCCGCACGCTGCCCTCCAAGAGCAAGACATAACTCCGGCAGGGGGAGCCCGCGTGAAACACCATCTGACCGGCCTCCAGGTTCACCACCTGGGCCATGTCCATCAGGCGCTGGCTCTCCGCGTCCGCGGCGGCGATCGACGGGAACAGGGGCCGCCAATCCAGTCCGGAGGCGCTCATGGCGCGCACCCAAAGGATTCGGTTGTGGGAGCGATCCGGCCCCGAGCCATGTCGATAGATTGCGGTGAGGGGCGCTCTCGGGGGGAGTTTGGCATCTGAAAATCCTCGCTCCGTGGTGAACGCC
>JBLMWY010000410.1:0-4964 GCA_050257475.1 Bdellovibrio bacteriovorus | reverse complement strand
TGGATGAGGCGGTGACTCTGGTCCTGGAGCGACTCCAGTCAGAGCTTGGGGCACGTTTGAGGGACTAATCGAGGGGTTCGTAACATGGCGCTGACCAAGGCGGATATGGCCGAGCATCTATTCGAGGAGCTCGGGCTCAACAAGCGGGAGGCCAAGGACATCGTCGAGATGTTCTTCGAGGAGATCCGCAGCGCCCTGGAGCGTGGCGAGCAGGTGAAGCTGTCGGGGTTTGGAAACTTCGATCTGAGGGAGAAGAAGGAGCGGCCGGGCCGTAACCCGAAGACCGGTGAGGAGATTCCCATAACCGCCCGTCGAGTGGTTACTTTCCGTCCGGGCCAGAAGCTCAAGTCGCGGGTGGAGTCCTATGCTGGGCACGACCGATAGCGAAGCGGATGCGGGCAGCGGCGAGCTTCCCCCGATCCCGGGGAAGCGCTACTTCACCATCGGCGAGGTGAGCGAGCTGTGCGGTGTCAAGCCCCATGTGCTGCGCTATTGGGAGCAGGAGTTTCCCCAGCTCAAGCCTGCCAAACGTCGTGGCAACCGGCGCTATTACCAGCGCCACGACGTCCTGATGGTGCGCCAGATCCGCAGCCTACTCTACGATCAGGGTTTCACCATCACCGGCGCCCGCCAGCAGTTGAGCGGTGAGAATGCCAAGCATGACCAATCCCAGACCCATCAGGTGCTGCGCCAGATGCGCCTGGAGCTGGAGGAGATCCTCCAGGTTCTGAAGCGCTGACCGGGCTCTCATGGCCGTACCTGGATGACCCTCAATTGACACATCGGGCACTTCGACGTAACCTTCCGCGTCTTCCCGGGGCGTAGCGCAGCCTGGTAGCGCACCTGAATGGGGTTCAGGTGGTCGGAGGTTCAAATCCTCTCGCCCCGACCAAATGAAAAGGCTTAGCAGACAATGCTAAGCCTTTTCCGTTTCTGGTACAGGGCCCTCGTAGCCGCGCCCGTCCTGAGTCGTCGGCGCCTGAGGGCGTCCGAGGGAGTGCGGCGCGGCTAGTAGAGGGCCGGCAGGGCGCCCGCCTCGGTACCGATGTAGCCGATGGCGACCTTCTTCTTGCCATTCCACTTGGTTTTGATGGCCTCCAGGATCGCCTCTCGGTCGCGTCCTGTGTAGCTCAGGAGATCGCCCTCTCCGGGGTGCTGAAAGTTGCTCCAGATGTAGCCGTGACCGTTGTAGCTTGCGACGGTCAGGCCGGTCGCCTCCGCGCCCATGGGCACGGAGAGGATGCGGGAGAGGGTGCGGGTATCGATATTGAAGGCCCAGACGTAGTTGTTGTTGCGCCGGCTGGTGTCCTCGCCGACAAAGAGGGTCCGCATGGAGTCTAGGTAACGCAGGTTGTCGGGGCCGCACAGCTTGTCCTGCGCGCAGGCGTTGCCCTCGGCATCCTTGGCACCACCGAGCCAGCCGCCCACGAGCTCGGGGATGGAGCTAAGCTTGGTGCCCACGAAGTCGCTCTTGATGGGTCGGCCATCGCTGTCCCGTTGACCTTTGGCGGTGCTCATCTCCAGGATAATGCCGCCGTCGTTGCGGGCCACCTGGATATCGCCCTTGGTGTCCGCCATGCCGGCCTCGACCCGCGAAATCGTGAGATAGAACTTGCGGTCCCCGTTGTTGAAGGCGATGTACTCCATCTTGGAGAACTCGGTGGTGGCCCCCCGCAAGGCCGCGTAGCGGCGGGTCTCGAGGAAGGCCGCCGCCTTGTCCATGCCCGGCTTCAGACGCAGCCACTCGGTGCCCATGTAGGTCGTGACCTTGGTGTAGCTAGGGTCTTCCGGGTCGGTGAGGGAGACGTCAAACAGGTCGCTGAAGCGAATCCCGCGCTCCAGCAGCTCGCGAATCTCCTGGTCCTTGGCGTGGCCAAGCCGGATCCATTGCAGATCGAAGGCGCCGCCGATGTCGGCGCTGGTCTGGGTGACCTTGGCCGCGTACAGGGTGCCGGCGGACAGATCCTTCTCCTGGTCGGCCACGAACATGAAGAGGCCCGTGTTCTTGCCGTCGTCGCCGCCGATGGCCGTGCGGTGGTCTGCCGCCATCTCCTGCATCTCGCGGGCGAAGCGGCCCGGGGCATAGTGCTTGACCACCGAGGCCTTGCCATCCCTGCTCAGCTTCACCTCGGGCACCCAGCCGTAGTGGTAGGGGTTGGCCGTGGCGGCGTCGCCGAAGTAGTAGCGGCTGAAGGACTCGATGTCGGTGTTGTCGTCCGAGTCGGCGGCCTTGGGGAGTCACTCACGGGTCTTGGCGTCCGGCTCGTACTCCTCCGAGCCGACATGGGTGTCCCAGGCGGAGAGGGTGGATCCGCAGTGGATCCAGCCCCCATTGATGTGGCTGAAGCTAATGGGGTCGTAGTCGACGGCCTCCAGGGCGCCGGTGCCCTTGTTCTGCTCCAGCTTGGCGAGGCTCATCAAGGCCGGGAGCTTGCTCCAGAAGCTCCCGGTGCTGACGCCGTCTTTGGGGGGCAGCTCCTTGTATTCGAACTGGGTTACGAGGGCCAGGGGATGGCTGCTGGATGGGTCCTGGACCCGCATTCCAGGGACCCGAATCAGGGAGGTGCCGTCCGCGGCGTCCGAGGCCATGGGCCCGTCTTTGTCCAACAGGGGTGCGTTGTTGACGTCGAAGAGGCCGCCTACGACCTGATCATCGATCACGTCCGTGGTTGCCATGAGCTGGTGGTACCGCAGCTTGTAGGTGCGGCTTTCGCCGTTCCTGTAGGTGACCTTGAGCTTGGCGCGCGTATAGATATCGGATTTTTCGTCGACGCTCGCGGGCGGCTCCATTCCGATGAGCTCCATCGACGCGACGGCGGGTCCCGCCGGACGCAGGCC
The DNA here is from genome assembly GCA_050257475.1 of Bdellovibrio bacteriovorus. Lineage (GTDB taxonomy): Bacteria > Pseudomonadota > Gammaproteobacteria > Chromatiales > Chromatiaceae > Thiodictyon. The sequence goes on along the minus strand of JBLMWY010000410.1, from coordinate 2,126 downwards.
GAAGCCATACAGGGCGGCCGAGAGGATGCCGCCGCCGAGGGCGGCGGCGACGGCAAGGGTGATGCGTCTGAGCTTCATGGGGACTCCCGGGAAATGCCTTTGGGGAAGGCCGGGAGTATGGCCGTTGACAGTGAAAGGGCCATTAGCGTCTGGTGACGGTCCCATGACCGCCCCCGGGGCCTCAGGCGCCCGAGAGTCTCTCCGCGAGGGCGCTTACGCTTGGATCACGGCCGCGCTCAGTGGTCGCCCTGGACGGGGCCCGCGGGCGGCCCGGGCTCCGCCTGGGGCTCGGGGCTCGTCAAGGGGGCCAACAGGTTGGGAAAGTCGCCGCGGCTGACGTACTGGATCACAACCTTTCCCTTGGGGTCTCGGGCGATGTCGATGCCCCGATCCGGATAGAGCCAGTGGACGATGCCAGTCTCGGTCTCGGTGCGCCGCTCCGCCGGAGTGCCGAAGCGTTTCTCGATCAGGGGCTCGTCCAGACGCGCCTGGGGCAGGTAGGTGATGGCGCGGATGGGGCGGGTCAGGAGGGTCTCCACGTCCTCCGGATCCAGCTTGACCTTCTTGGAGCCGCTGCCGAGCTGACTGATGCGTAGACCTCGCTCGTACATGGCCCCCAGGGTCTCCTGGTCGACCTCGACGGTGACCACGAAGTCCGCCCTGAGGCTCTGCAGATAGACCTGTTCGAAGTAGACCTCGACCCCGTAGCGCTCGGCCCGACCTGGGGTCTCGAACAGGTTGATGGTGCCCTCCTGGCCGAACAGCTCCCGCACCTCCTCGAGTGTGGTCTCACCGAGGGTAAAGCCGAATACCTCCGTCTGTCCCGCGGCGTTGGTGGTGGTGCGCCAGGGTAGCCGCACCTGCCCGTCGTCGATGGTCGGGGGGATCAGGAGCAGAACCGCGACGAATCCGAGCAGGGCGGAGCCGAGGATGGTGAGCGCGATTTTGCGGTCCATGGGCCTGGGGATTGGGGCTAGGTCTTGGTCGGGGGCATGCTGGAGAGGGGCAGCAGGGCCGCGGCCACCCGGCGGCCCTCGGCCATCAGGATGTTGTAGGTGCGGCAGGCCGCGCCGGTGTCCATGATCTCGAGTCCGATGCGTCGCTCCAGGACGGGCACATAGAGGGCGGGATCCGGAAATACCTGGGCGGCTCCCGTGCCGATGACGATCAGCTCGGGGTTCAGATCGATCAGCGGTTGCAGGTGGCCGGCGTCAAGCGTGGCGGCATCCGCCGGTCCCCAGCCCTCGATCAGGCGCTCCGGGGTCAGGATGAGGCCGCTGGTCAGGGTGCGGCCGGCCACGCGGATGCCCTCGCGGCCGTAGGCCTCAATCCGGTATCCGCCGCCGTCTGCCTCCGCGAATCGCATGAGGGCAAGATACCGGATGGCCCCCTCGCCCTCAAGGCGGGTCTGTGCTGGCCTGGCGGGCGCTTGGGATTGGTGGGGGCTGGGCTCTGCTAGAATCCGGGCTCCATCCATGCCCGCCGTTTCCGAAGAGCGATCATGACCGTCCGTACCCGATTCGCCCCGTCCCCCACCGGCTATCTGCACGTGGGAGGCGCCCGCACGGCCCTCTTCTGCTACCTCCATGCCCGCAAGCACGGGGGCCGGTTCATCCTGCGCATCGAGGATACGGACCTGGAGCGCTCCACCGCCGAGTCGGTGAACGCCATCCTGGAGGGCATGACCTGGCTGGGCCTGGACTACGACGAGGGGCCCTTCTACCAGACCGAGCGCTTCGACCGCTACAACGCGGTGATCGACGAGCTGCTGGGCCGCGGGCTCGCCTACCGCTGCGACTGCCCCCGGGAGCGTCTGGAGCGGTTGCGGGAGGAGCAGATGGCCCAGAAGATCAAGCCCCGTTATGACGGGCACTGCCGCCACCGGCACATCGATCCTGCCACCCCCCACGTGATCCGCTTCAGGAACCCGGATGATGGCGACGTGGTGGTGGAGGATCTGATCCGGGGCCGGATGGTCTTCAGCAACACCGAGCTGGACGACCTCATCATCCGCCGCAGCGACGGCTCCCCCACCTACAACCTCACCGTGGTGGTGGACGACGCGGACATGGGCATCACCCACGTCATCCGTGGGGACGACCACATCAACAACACCCCGCGCCAGG
>JBLMWY010000409.1:0-3545 GCA_050257475.1 Bdellovibrio bacteriovorus | reverse complement strand
CCCACCAGCATCTCGAGATCGCCCGCATGCGGGCCCTGGAGACCGGCCGCTATCTGCTCCGGGCCACCAACACCGGGATCTCCGCCATCATCGACCATCGCGGCCGCCTGCTGGTGGAGATTCCCGCCTTCGTGCGCGGTGCCATGCCCGCGCAGGTCTGGCCTCGCTCCGGGGCCACGCCATATGTGCGCGTGGGGGATTGGCCCGCCCTCGGCGCCGCGCTGGCCCTGATCCTGGCCGCGGTCGTGCTGGGGCGGCGCCGAGGCTGATGCAACGCCATGCGCTCGGACATGGCACCGGGCCAGCGCCCGGTTATCATTGCGGCATCCGTTCAGCGTGGGGCAGCCCGGTGCAGGTACTGATCCGTTTCTATGTCGAGCTCTGCCTGCTGCGCCGGGCCCCCCAGGATCTGCCCGCCTCGTCGGCCCTGTTCTGGGCCGTGCTGGCCGTGGATCTGGCGGTTGGACTGGCGGTAGGGCTGGCGGCGGGGCTCCCCCTCGGCACCAGCCTCACCCAGGACGTCTTGGAGGCGGCACTCATGCTCGGGGCGCTCTACGCGGGTCTGTACTTCACCCGCCACCCGGCACGCTTCCTCCAGTCCGCCAGCGCCCTGCTCGGGACCAGCGCCCTGATCAGCCTGGCCGCCTTGATCCCAATGTCGCTCAATCCCACGGGCAGCGAGGAGACCGACGCGGCGGCCCTGGGCGCGGTGCTCCTGCTTGGCCTGATCATCTGGAGCGTGGTGGTGGCGGGCCATATCCTGCGCCACACCTTCGGCATCAGCCTGGCCCAGGGGGCAGCCATCGCGGTGTCCTTCCAGATCCTTGTCATCGGGCTCCTGGGGGGACTATCCGGGGCCTGATCCCGACCGAAGAGCAGGGCCCGAGCCAACACCAGCCTCCTCGCTCCACCTTACTGTCATCCACCGTCGCTCCGTCCCGATTGCCCATGCACCTACACATCCTCGGAATCTGCGGCACCTTCATGGGGGGCATCGCCCTGCTAGCCCGGGCCCTTGGCCACCGGGTCACAGGGTCGGATGCCAATGTCTATCCACCCATGAGCACCCAACTGGAGGCCGCGGGCATCGGGCTCATGGAGGGCTATGACGCCTCCCACCTGGAGCCGGCACCCGACGTGGTGGTGGTGGGCAACGCCATGCGCCGGGGCATCCCCGCGGTCGAATCGATGCTGGACCGCGGGCTGCACTACTGCTCCGGCCCCGAATGGCTCAGGGACAACCTGCTCGGGGATCGCTGGGTGCTGGCGGTGGCCGGCACCCACGGCAAGACCACCACCGCGAGCCTGCTCGCCTGGGTGCTGGAGGCCGCGGGCCTGGACCCGGGCTTCCTGATCGGCGGGGTGCCCATGGACTTCGGCCTCTCCGCCCGGCTGGGCTCCGCCCCCTTCTTCGTGGTGGAGGCCGATGAGTACGACACCGCCTTTTTCGACAAGCGCTCCAAGTTCGTCCATTACCGGCCGCGCACCCTAATCCTCAACAACCTGGAATTCGACCACGCGGACATCTTCGACGACCTGGCACAGATACAGCGCCAGTTCCACCACTTGGTGCGCACCGTCCCGGGCACTGGCCTGATCGTCCACCCGCCCGCGGACCCGGCCCTGGAGCAGGTGCTGGCCATGGGCTGCTGGACCCCGCGGGAGGGCTTCGGCGCGGGCGGTGATTGGTCCGCCGAGCTGCTCGCCCCCGACGGGTCGGCCTTTCGTGTCCTGCTTCGGGGCGAGCCCCAGGGCGAGGTGCGATGGGGACACACCGGACTCCACAACGTGAGCAACGCCCTGGCGGTGCTGGCGGCCGCGCGCCATGCGGGGGTGCCCGCCGCCGCGGGGGTCGATGCCCTCTGTCGCTTCAAAGGGGTCAAGCGACGCATGGAGCTGCGGGGCGAGGCCGCGGGCGTGCGCGTCTTTGACGACTTCGCGCACCACCCCACCGCCATCGCCACCACCCTCCAGGGGCTGCGCCGCCAAGTGGGTCCGGCGCGCATCCTGGCGGTGCTGGAGCCACGCTCCAACACCATGCGGCTCGGGGTCCACAACGCGGAGCTGGCCGCCTCCCTGGGCGCCGCCGACCGGGTCTTCGTCCATGCGCCGACCGATCTCGGCTGGGATGCCCAGGCCGTCTTTGCCCCACTCAACGCCCGGGCCCTAGTGCTGGACTCGGTGGAGGCCATTGTGGAGCGGGTCACCGCCGAGAGCCGCTCAGGCGATCAGGTACTGGTCATGAGCAACGGCGGCTTCGGCGGCATCCACCAGAGGCTCCTGGATGCCCTGCAGGCCAGAGACCTCGCGTGACGCGCGCAGGGAGAATGGGTCCGCGAATTAACGCGAGTCAACGCGAATGGGACCGGTCGCATTGCGCAATCGAGTCCTACGAGCCTAGGAGCAGGCTCCGAGGCACGAGATCAATTCGCATCAGGGTTTCTTCGATTTGCGTTCATTCGCGTTCATTCGCGGATAATCTCTTGTTCTTCTCGCTCCGAGTTCGATGACTCCCAGTCAGAAGCCCTGGCCCAAGACTTTCGCCGTGGCCCTCACCGGGGCCTCCGGGGTCCACTATGGGCTGCGGGTCATCGAGTGTCTGCTGCGGGCCGGCAACCGCGTCTATCTCTTGATCTCGGAGGCGGGCCAGGTGGTGCTCAGCATGGAGGCGGGGCTGCGGGTGCCCTCGAGGCCGGCCGAGGCCGAGACCTTCTTCACCGAGCACTTCGCGGCCGAGCCAGGGCAGATCCGGGTCTTCGGGCGCCAGCAATGGACGGCCCCGGTGGCGAGCGGCACCAACCCCCCGGACGGCATGGTCGTCTGCCCCTGCACCACCGGAACCCTGGCCAACATCGCCTCGGGGCTCTCCACCTGCCTCATCGACCGGGCCGCGGATGTGACCCTTAAGGAGGGGCGCAAGCTCATCCTGGTGGTGCGTGAGACCCCCTTCTCCGCCATCCACCTGGAGAACATGCTGCGCCTCGCCCGCGCCGGGGCCGTGATCATGCCCGCCAACCCGGGCTTCTACTTCAACCCCCAGGGCATCGGCGAGATCGTGGACTTCATGGCCGCCCGGGTCCTCGACCACTTGGGGGTCCCGCACCGGCTCCTGCGCCGCTGGGGTGAGGAGCCCGCGGTTTAGGCCCGCGGCCGGGCCTCTGGTCCGTAGCCGCCCCCGTTCGATCCCGTCGCCCTCAAGAGCCGCCTCCCGAGGCCGCCGCGGCCTGCCCAAGCCTCGCCACGCGTCCCAGCATCCGCTCAGCGATGTCGTCACAGCCGCGTCCGACCCGCCCCCTATGCTTCCTGGGCACCGCTTCACGTCGCGCCGCCAGCCCGACCCGATGCCGGGCGGAGCACGCACCGGGCGTCGAGTGCCCGGTTTCTTTTCCTTTAAGAGGATGCTCAAGATGAAGCGAAGCGCCTATCGGCAGTTTCTCCTCGCCGTGGCCGCGGCCCTGACCTTGACACCGGTCCTGGCCCTCAAGCCAGTACCGATCACCGCCCGACGAGGCCTTCGATGCGGCGGCGACCGGCCCGATTCCCTG
>JBLMWY010000408.1:0-4557 GCA_050257475.1 Bdellovibrio bacteriovorus | reverse complement strand
ATCCAGTGAATAGACATGGGAACTGATGCACATTGACTGATCGCAACCGCCAATAGACTCGAACCCGCGTTTCCCATTCAACCTGGAGCAAGCAAGTGAAAACCTTCCTAGCGGTCGCCCTCGTGATCCTTTCCTCCGCGGCAATGGCGAAAGGAGGCGGTGACCAGAATCAGAAGGGCCTTCCGGGCGATGATCCCGGTACCGTGGAGGAAACCGGGCGCGCGCTCCAGGTGAAGTGCCCCTCCGGCACCGTCGCGGCAGGGGTGGAGGCGGTGCCGGACGAGGAGGGCGTGGTCATGATCGTCGAGTGCAATTATCCCGAATGAGCCTAGCCCACCGCCTCCCGTGACCCACGGGGGGCGGTTCCCACCCCGCTTAAGAAACGGCGGCCCCAGGGGGATCACCCCGCCCCTCATCTTCGGCCTCCGACTCCGTCGCCTGGAAGGCGAGATCCATGGTCCGGGTCCGGGACCGCCGGCGCCACCATCACGACCTCCGCGTCGCAGGCAAGCGAGTTTACACCCCTCCCTCTCGATCAGGCCGGATGAGCCGTCCGCGCGCGGTGAAACGACACCGCGCCCGTGCTTCTGATCCACCCCCGCCGGAACCTGGTGAGCGCAGCCGAGCAGCGGTTGGGGTCCACTGGTCGGTCGAAGGACCTCGACAGTCGCCGCGAGGCCGGTCTCAGCGCGGGGACCGGGCCGCCCGATGCTAGGCTCTGTTCAAAAGCGCAGGCGCCGCCCCGACATACATCGCCTGCCCGAGAGTCCAAGGCCTAAGAGAAGGACGGGAGGAACCCGATGTTTGGCGCCGACACCCAAGGAGAACCCGAGCAAGACGGCGCGTGCAGCGCCTTTCTCCGCGCAGACGACGTCGATTGCCAGCGCTGTGGTCTGCGCAGGACGGCCCTGTTCGCCGACCTCAGGTCGCCCGATCTAGCCCGGTTGACAGCCCACATCCGCAGCGGGGTGCTCCGGCGCGGAACCCAGATCTACGCCGCCGGCGATCAGAGTAACGCGGTCTTCACCGTCCGTGTCGGCGTCGTCAAGCTGGTGATGGCGATCCCCGGGCGCGAGAGCCGTATCGTGCGTCTGCTTGGGCGTGGCGCCACCCTGGGCCTCGAGGCCCTCGCCGGCAAGCCTTACGCCCATACCGCCGTCGCCGTGCGCACCACCAGCCTGTGCCGGATCCCGGTCCCGACGGTAGACGAGCTGCACGTCCACAACCCCCAGATCCTCCATGGCCTGATGGCGAAATGGAACGAGCAGGTGGAGTGGGCGGATCGTTGGATCACGATCCTCGGCTCCGGACCCGTGCGTCAACGGCTCGCCGATCTCATCCGCCTCATCGCCGACATCAGCGGGGATCATCTGGACGCGGTCCACTTGCCGCCGGTCGCCGACATCGCCGCCATCCTCGGCATCACCCCCGAGGCGGTCAGCCGCAACCTGGCGGAGCTCAAGCGCGACCGCCTCCTGACGCACGTGGGACCGCGGACCTACCAGTGCGACCGGGCGCTGTTCGAGACGCAAGACGCCCGCTGATGTCGAGCCTCTTGATCCCGCCGGCCGTCATAGGTCGGACGGGGTGCTCCTGATCGCTGATCCTGGACCGCCTCTTCGAAAGTAATCCTGCCGGGGATTGGGCCCGGTCTGGGACGGACCACGCCCCCACCCCGCATCGGAGCCTCGGCCGTAGCCCTGACGGGTGCCACGGTCGCCGTAGCCCGCGGGCCCCCGGAACCTGGGTCTGTTCGAGCCCGTTCCCAGCCGGCCCGAGCGCGGCGCCGCCCCCTGGGTCGAGCGGCGAGCGCCGTCGCCGGCGGAGGATCGGCCGCGGGGCCCCGGCTCGTAGCCGGGCAGGCCAGGGCCGTAGCCCGGCTCGCCGAGACCATAGCCGGGAAGGCCAGGTCCGTAACCGGGCCCCCCGGGGCCGAATCCCGGAAGACCAAACCCATAGCCGGGACCCGATCCCGACCCGCCCGGGCCATAACCGGGGCCGAATCCCGGAAACCCCGGCCCGTAGCCTGGAAAGCCGGGGCCACAGCCCGGACCGCCCGCACCGAAGCCGGATCCGCCGCGACCCCAGCCGGGGCCAGCGGCCTCGGCCGCGAACGCCGCCAGCGGCAGCAACAGTGCCAGCAAGATGCACCGGTTCATGTCATATCCTCCTGCCGAGTCCTAGAGCGGACCGAGAGCGGAAGTCTACCCCATTCCCGCGGGTGACCCGGCCCAGCATCAGCCCCCCGCGGCGCCTAGATCCGGGCCCATGGCCCCGGTAAGATCGCCACCGGCGGCGGCGCCCCCCGAACCGGGGCCCAGGGCGGCCCGGTCCGGCCCAGACTCAACGACACAGGCATCAGAGGGAAAAGGACGATGATGAGACACTCCGCGATCGCGGCCGCGCTTCTCGCGCTCGGGTTCAGCCTCTCCGCGCTGGGGGCCCCCCCGGAGCCCGCCGCCGAGGGCGAGCCGCCAACGCATGAGCAGCCCACCGCACCGGCGGAGCCGGCCGGCGCGCCGGCCCCGGCTCCTGCTCCTGCTCCGGCTCCGGTCCAGTCCAGCCTGGAGGCCATCAACTACAGCCTCGGCTTCGAGCTGGGCGAGGACCTCAAGCGCGACAACCTGGAGGCCATGCCGGAGGTCCTGCTGAAGGGCGTCACCGACGCCTTGTCCGGCGCCAAGCCCCAGTTCAAGCCCTCCGAGCGCCGCAAGGCCCTGCTCGACATCAAGAACAAGCGGGCCCAGGAGAACCTGGAGCGCTCCCAGGCCTTCCTGGAGGAGAACGCCAAGAAGGAGGGGGTCGTCACCCTGCCGAGCGGGCTCCAGTACAAAGAGGTACAGGCGGGCGAGGGCAAGACCCCCGGCTTGGAGAATCGGGTCACCGTCAACTACCGGGGAACCCTGGTGGATGGCACCGAGTTCGACAGCTCCTACCAGCGGGGCGAGCCCTCCCAGTTCGAGGTCAGACGCGTGATCAAGGGCTGGCGCGAGGCGCTCCAGCTCATGAAGGAAGGCGCCAAGTGGGAGCTGGTCCTCCCACCCGAGCTGGCCTACGGCAAGAGCAGCCCCAACAAACGCATCCCCCCGAACAGCGCCCTCATCTTCGAGGTGGAGCTGCTTTCGGTGGACCCCGCGCCCCCGCCCCGCTCCCGCGAGGGGCTGGTGCGCCCGATGCCGCGCGAGACCGACGACGAGTAGGCAGGGCACCCGAGCCCGAAGCAGGTCCAGCCCCTCCCCCCGGGCAGGGGGGAGGTTAGGAGGGGGGTCGAACGTCAGCCCGAGGTCACCGAGCCAGCCGCGAGGTCTCACCCCCATCCCGGCCTTCCCCCTCAAGGGGGAAGGGGCAAAGGGCGGGACCCGGCTCCCGCGCCTGGCTCCCATGCTCCAGCGTGGGAGCCAGCACCGACGCTCCGCGGCCCCTGCCAATGCGACGCGGGGCGTCGTTACTTGCTCCCATTACGCCGGAGCTTCGGACCCAGAGCGGCGTAGATCGGGGCTAGGATCCACCCGGGGCAGGACGAGCCATCTGGGTGGCGAGCGCCCGGACCAGGCCAAGAGCAACCCTTGACCGCCGCAGACCAGGTCTTCAGCATACGGCCATCCGCCAACCGGTGGGTCGGTCCGGCAATGGTCAGCCCGGCGCCGCTTTCGGCCTTCATGACTGGGATCTGCGCCCAACCGACCGTTCATTTTCGTTGTTACTGGCTTATGCGGCCCACCGAAGCGTAGGCCATCCTATAAGGAGGTCGGTATGGAACTTTCGGCAGTTTTGACCCCGGCGCCTGAAGGCGGCTATGTCGCCTTCAATCCCGAGACTGGCACGACCACGCAAGGCGAAACCGTTGAAGAGGCGCTCGCCAATCTGCGCGAGGCCACAGCGCTTTACCTAGAAAAATTTCCACTATCCGTCAGTGGACGTCCTTTGCTAACCACGTTCCAAGTGCCTGCGCATGCCTAAGTTGCCGGTCGTTTCCGGCGCAGAGGTCGTTCGCGCATTGGAGCGCTTTGGTTTCATGGTCACGCGTCAACGTGGTAGCCACATCGTCATGCGGCGCGGTTCAATAGGGTGCGTCCTGCCCAACCATCACGAGTTGAAGATTGGCACGCTTGTCGGCCTGCTCAAACAAGCTGGCCTATCGCCCGACGAGCCCATCGATCCGCTAAACGCATAGCATCCGTTTCCCTCGTTCCCTCGTTCCACGTGGGAATGCATTCTTGGCCGCTCTGCGGCCCGTGCTGGCGCGATGCGGCGCGCTCGGGCGCCCATGGCTGTTATGCCTGCGGATTGGCGCCGCCCGCGGGGTTCTCGACGCTCCGCGTCCCGGTCACTCGGCGCCAAGGCGCGCCCGCCAGGGCGGACGGATAGCCGTCGGTCAGTCGGCGGAGAGCAGCCGGTCGGCGCCAATCAGCGGAATGATCCGCGCCAGAACCTCTTCCAGCACCCCTGCCTCGGCTGAGGCCGCTTTCTTCACCTTCCGGCTCTGCCAGTCCAGTGTGTGGACGAGATTGGCGGCCACCACGCATGGCTGATCGAGATTGTGGACGGCGACTTCCG
>JBLMWY010000407.1:0-7408 GCA_050257475.1 Bdellovibrio bacteriovorus | reverse complement strand
GAGCGAGCACGCGACGCAGCGATCGGGGCGCGCAGGTTTATTCACAATCTCTGAGGGCAAGGGCCGATCGCGGGTAAGGGCTGGACAGGCTATCCCGAACGGCAGCGGTGGCCCTATTCGGAGGGTCGGGACTGGCGTTTAGAGGCTAGGTTAGCTATACCCGTCCGGGTTCTGGGATTGCCAGCGCCAGGTGTCTGACACCATGGCGTCGATGCCGAGCTGCGCCTGCCAGTGAAGCTCCGCCCGGGCCAGGGTGGGGTCGGCGTAGCAGGTGGCGATGTCCCCGGGGCGGCGCTCCGCGATCTCATAGGGGACGGGACGGCCGCTCGCCCGCTCGAAGGCGGCCACCATCTCCAGCACGCTGTAGCCCCGGCCGGTGCCCAGGTTGTAGGTGAGAAGTCCAGGCGACTGCCGGATCTTGTCGAGCGCGGCGAGATGCCCCTTCGCCAGGTCCACCACGTGGATGTAGTCCCGCACCCCCGTGCCGTCCGGGGTGGGGTAGTCGTTGCCGAAGACCCGCAGCCTTGGCAGTTTGCCGATCGCCACCTGGGCCACGTAGGGCATCAGGTTGTTGGGGATGCCGTTGGGGTCCTCGCCGATGCGCCCGCTCCGGTGGGCCCCCACCGGGTTGAAATAGCGTAGCAGGGCCAGGCTCCAGGTGGGGTCCGCCACCAGGAGGTCCTTGAGGATCTCCTCGATGAAGAGCTTGGAGCGGCCGTAGGGGTTGGTGGCGGAGAGGGGGAAGTCCTCGCGGATGGGGACGCTCGCCGGGTCCCCGTAGACCGTGGCCGAAGAGCTGAAGACCAGGCGCTTGATCCCGGCCTTGGCCAGGGCCCGGCAGAGGCTTAGGGTCCCGCCGACATTGTTGTCGTAGTAGTCGATGGGTCTCTGGACCGATTCACCCACCGCCTTGAGGCCGGCGAAATGGATAACCGCGTCGAAGGTCTGGTCGCGAAAGAGCGCGTCGAGGGCGGCGCCATCGCGCAGGTCGGCTCGGACGAAGGCGAGGTCCCGGCCGGTGATCTCCCGCACCCGCCTTAGGGACTCCTCCTTGCTGTTGGAGAGGTTGTCCACCACGGTGACCGAGTGGTCCGCCTCCAGCAGCTCCACGCAGGTGTGGCTGCCGATGTAACCGGCGCCTCCGGTGACCAAGACCCGCATCGTCGGCTCCTCGCTCTACGGCAATGTGCTCGGCATTGTAGCCGGGAGCATCTAGGAGTCCGCGAATGAACGCAAATCAACGCGAACGGGAGCTGGGGAAGGGGAGGGCGAGCCCGGGTACGCGCATGGCTTCGCCCGGGCCCCTGAGGGCCGGTCTGCGTCGATGGCCAGTCGGACGTTCATCCCTTGGGGCACAGGTCCTTAATCCGCCCGCCATCGATCGCGGTCTCTTGCCCGGAGGCTAGGGGGGCGGTCGGGTCTTGGATCCAGGCGGCGATATCCGCCAGCACCCAGGCTCCCTGGCGGTCGCGGGTGAGCATGTGCCAGCCCTTGTCGTAGAGGACCAGGCGCAGCCCCGACTGACGCTCGTCGATCCGGCGTAACCAGGCGCAGAAGGCCCCCTTGGGGATGATCTGGTCGTGCTCGCCGTAGAGCAGGAGCACAGGGATGTCCGGCGGCGGGCTGGAGCGGGCCGCCTGGTCCATGAGGTTGGCCACACCCCAGAGGGCATCGACCCGGGTGGCCTTGATCACCAGGGGGTCGGCGCTGTAGGACCGCCAGAAGGGGTCGTTGTCCGTGGGGCGGATGCCGAGGCCGCGGCCGGTGAGCTCCAGTCCAGGGAAGGTGCGGACGGCAGCGGCAAGCAGCAGGCGCTGGTAACCGGGCATGGTGTCCCGGCTCCACACCGCCGGGGCGATCAGCACCAGGCCCTGGATACCGCGCAGGCGGGGGGCCGCAGCCAGGAGGACGGCCCCGCCCATGCTCTCGCCCACCAGGGTGATCGGTAGCCCCGGGTGGCGCTCCCGCAGCAGGTCCACCAGGGCGAGCAGGTCAGACACCAGGCGGTCTTCACCGGGCCAGCGTCCCCGCTGGGCCGTGGTGCCGAAGCCCCGCTGATCGACGGCGTAGACGAGACGATCCTGGGCGCCCAGGTAGTCGCCCAAGCCGGCGAAGGCGCTGCCGTAGTCGTTGAAGCCGTGCAGGGCAAGCACCAGGCCCCGGGCGCGGCTCGGGTCACCCCAGCGTCGCAGGGGCAGGCGGTAGCCGTCGTCCATGACGGCCGCCTCGCTCCCCAGCCGAGGGACCTCGGGGGTTTCGGTGGGGGCCAGAGCCCAGGGCAGGTTGCAGATGAAGAGCAGGCTGAGCCCGGCGGCCAGCAGGACGCCGCGGCTCACGATCCCGAGCCGGCTCAAGACGCCCGCGGGCCCCGGGGGTTCGCTACCGGTGGATTTAGCCTGCACCCGCCTCGGCGGTCGGGGCCGCCCGGTGTCTATCCCAACCGCTCAGGGATCCCCAGGTCACATACAGGGTGGGCAGGAAGACCAGCGTGAGGAGGGTGGCCACCAGCAGTCCGCCCATGATGGCGAAGGCCATGGGTCCCCAGAAGACGGTGGGGGCGATGGGGATGAGCCCCAGGATCGTGGACAGGGCGGTGAGCATGATGGGGCGCAGGCGCGAGGCGCTGGCATCCACCACCGCCTCCTGGAGGGGCTTGCCGGTGCGCCGCTCCTGCTCGATCTGGTCGATCAGGATGACGGAGTTCTTGGCGATCATGCCGATCAGGGCCAGCACGCCGAGGATGGCGACGAAGCCCAAGGGGGCCTGGGCGATGAGCAGGGCCCCCACCACCCCGATGAGCCCCAGCGGAACCACGCTCAGCACGATGATCAGCAGGGGGAAGCTCCGGAGCTGGAAGACCAGCAGCGTGATCATGATCAGCAGCATCAGGGGCACCACCGCCATGACGGAGGCCTGGGACTTGGCGCTCTCCTCCACGGTGCCGCCCACCTCGATCCTATAGCCGGCGGGCAGGCGGGCGTTGAGCGCGTCAATCGCCGGGGTCAGGTCCGCCACCACCGTGTCGGGCAGCACCCCGGGGACCACGTCCGCCTGGACCGTGAGGGTTGGCACCCGGTCACGCCGCCAGATCATGGGGTACTCCTGCCCGTAGTCGAAGCTCGCCACCTGGTCCAGGGGCACGGTGCGTCCGTCCGGCAGGGGGACCTCCAGGGTCCTTAAGGTGGAGAAGGATAGGCGCTGGCCCTCCCGCTCCCGGGCTACCACGTCGATCAGGAAGATGTCGTCCCGCACCTGGGTGACCGTGGTCCCGGTCACATGGGTGTTGAGCACCGAGGCCACCGCCGCCGAGGACAGGCCCAGGCGCCGCACCTGGTCCTGGTCGATGCGGATCCGCACCTGACGCCCCGGCTCCATCCAGTCGAAGTTGACATCCTGCGCCCCGCGATGGTCGGCGATAATCTGGCCGAGCTGCAGGGCGATCGCGCGAAGCTCCTCCAGGTCGTCCCCCAGGACCCGGTACTGAATGGGCCAACCCACCGGTGGACCCAGCTCCAGGGGCGCGACCCGGGTCACCGCCTGGGGCACCTCCTCCTGGAGGTACTGGGCGAGCTTGGCCTCCAGGCGCTCCCGGGCGGGCACGTCCTTGGCCACCACCACCGCCTGGGTGAAGAAGGGGTTCGGGAGCTGGACGTTGAGCGGCAGGTAGTAGCGCACCGCCCCCCAGCCCACATAGGTGCTCCAGTGGCCCACGTCCGGGTCCGCCCCCAGGATGGCATCGAGCCGGTCCGCCTCCCGGGCCGTGGCGTGGATGGAGGCGTTCTGGGGCAGGCTGATGTCCACCAGGAGGTCGGTGCGGTCCGAGGCCGGGAAGAACTGCCGGGGCACCAGGCCCATTCCGTAGAGCGCGGCCACGAAGGCGCCGACGGTCACGGCGATGGTTAGCCAGCGCAGCCGAATGGCCCCCTTGAGTAGCCCCCGGTACGCCCGCAGCAGACCGCCGGGGTTGGACTCATCCGCCTGGGTCCTGGGTGGGACCAACAGCAGCATGCCCAGCAATGGCGCGAAGACCACCGCCACGAACCAGGAGACGAGCAGGGTGATGCCCACCACCGCGAAGATGTCGAAGGTGTATTCGCCGGCGGAGCTGGCGGCGAAGCCCACCGGCACGAACCCGGCGATGGTGACCAGGGTGCCGGTCAGCATGGCGAAGGCCAGGGTGCGGTAGGCATAGGTAGCCGCGGCCGCCTTTGGCTCTCCCAGGGCCAGGCGCCGGGACATGGCGTCCACCGTGGTCATGGCATCGTCCACCAGGAGCGCCAGGGCGATGATCAGGGCCCCCAGGGAGATGCGCTGCAGGTCGATGTCGAAGATGTTCATGAGGGCGAAGACGGTGGTCAGCACGAGCGGGATGGCCAGCGCCACCACGGTCCCGGCCCGCACCCCAAGGCTCAGGAAGCTCACCGCCAGGATGATGAGGATGGCCTGCCACAGGGAGGTGGTGAAGTCGCCGATGGCCGCATCCACGGTCTCCGGCTGATCGGCCACCCGGGTGGCCTCGATGCCGATGGGCAGGTCCGCGACGATCGCGCGCATGGCCTTTCGGATGTTCTCCCCCAGGGCCAGGATGTCGCCGCCGTCGCGCATGACGATGGCGAGACCGATGGCGTCCACCCCATTGACCCGGAACATGGGCTGGGGCGGGTCGGCGAGCCCGCGGCGCACCTGGGCGATGTCGCCGAGACGCAGCATCCGGTCGCCGATGGCGAAGTTGACCCCGAGCAGGTCAGCCTCGGAGGCAAAGGCGCCCGAGACCCGCAGCGAGATGCTCTCGTCCCCGGTCTGGATGACGCCCGTGGGCCGCACGACGTTTTGGGCCTCCAGGGCCGCCACCAGGGCGGCGGGGGAGAAGCCGAGCCCCGCCAGGGTGCGCATGTCGAACTCGATGAAGATGCGCTCGTCCTGGGCACCCAGCACGCTGATCTTGGAGACGTCCGGGACCCGCAGGAGCTTGGAGCGGACCTCCTCCACGTAGTCCCGCAGCTCCCGGTGGCTGAAGCCGTCTCCGGTGAAGCCGTAGATGATCCCGTAGGTGTCGCCGAACTCGTCGTTGAACCCTGGACCGACGATGCCGCGCGGCAGGGTGTGGCGCATGTCGCCGACCTTCTTGCGCACCTGATACCAGGTGTCCTCTACCGCCTTTGGGTCGGTGTCGCCGGTCAGGTCCACGAAGATGGTCGTGGAGCCTGGTCGGGTGAAGCTGCGCAGGTTGTCCAGGTTGGGGACCTCCTGGAGGGTGCGCTCCAGTCGCTCCGTGACCTGGAGCATGGTCTCCTCCAGGGTCGCCCCGGGCCAGGCGGCGCTCACGACCATGGTGCGGAAGGTGAAGGGTGGGTCCTCGGCGCGTCCGAGCTGGAAGAAGGCGGAGACCCCGGCGACCACCGAGATCACCATCAGATAGACCACCACCGAGCGGTTGTTGATGGCCCATTCGGAGAGGTTGAAGCCCTTCATTGGCCGGCCTCGGTTGCCGGTTGGACTCGGGTCTCGATGAGCGGCTCCGTGCTGGCCGCTGGCGGCGGTGCCCCGAGCAGGCGAACCTGCTGGCCGGGGCGGAGCGTCTGGACCCCGGCGGTGACCACCAGCTCGCCATCACTGAGTCCATGGGCGATCAACACCCGATCGAGCTCGTAGCGGGCCACCTCTACGGGGCGCAGTGCGACAGTGCCGGCGGCGGGATCAAAGACCCAGACGGCGGGCTGACCCTGGGCGGAGGTCAGGGCGGCGGCGGGTACGGTCATCCCGGCCCCGCCGCCGAGCTCCACGGTGCCGGTGACGGTGGATCCCAGTCGCAGGGCCTCGGGCGGGTCGGTGAGTCCCACCCGCACCTGGAAGGTACGGGTCACGGGGTCGGCCTCGGGTGAGACCTCGCGCACCCGGCCGAGGGCCTGAACCCGGGGGTCGGTGCTCAAGGACACCGTGACGTCCAGATCGGGCTGTGCCTGGTCCTTGACGCGGGCGGGGACGTCGAAGACGGCGTCGCGCCCACCTTCCCGGGCGAGCCGCACGATCATCTGGCCGGCGGCGACGACCTCGCCGGGCTCGGCCCCGCGGGCTGTGACCACGCCTGGGCCGTCGGCCAGGAGATCCGTGTAGGAGAGCTGGGTCTCGGCGGTGCTGACCTGGGCCTCGGCGGCGTCCACCAGGGCCTGGGCGGCGTTGCGGGCCTCCACCGCCTGGTCGAACATCTGACGGGAGACGAAGCCCCGCGGCAGCAGGGGCTCGAAGCGCTCCACCTCGTTGCGGGCCTCCACCAGACGGGCCATGGCCGCCGCGAGATTCGCGCGCGCCGCCTGCACCGCGTCGCGCCAGGTGGATGGGTCCAGGCGGGCGACCACCTGGCCTGTGCTCACCCGATCACCCACGTTCAGGTTGCGCTCCAGGAGCTGACCGCCAATGCGGAAGGCCAGGTTCACGTCCTCCTGGGCCTGGACGGTCCCGGTGAGGGTCACGGTCTCACCCCCGGGACGCTCCTCCACGGTCATCACCCGCACGGGCCGGATAGGCGGGGGACCTTCCTCGGGGGCATCCGTGGGTCCGCACGCGGTGAGGAGCAGGATCAGGCAGGCAGACGCGGCCGATGCGACGCGGCGCCAGGCAATGGGAGCGGTGGGCGCCGCGGGGGCGACGCCAAGCGTGGTTAGTGCGTTCAAGGGGGGCCCCGATGATGGTTTCGCGGGGGCATGTTAACCCAAGCGCGGCCGCTCTCCCACCGCGGACCCTGCCTCAAGGGGCCCCGCTTTCGCGGTGCGCCGGAAGCGCCTCAGGCCTCGGCGCGTTCGCGCAAGAGCTTGACCTGGAAGAGGGTGTTGCGCTCCTCTTCCTCCAGGGCGGACTGGATGAAATGGATGGTGCGGCGGTAGAGGGGGATGATGTTGTACTTGAGCGCGTTGACCCGCTTCTGGGCCTTGCGCTGCTCCGCCAGCAGCCGATAGAGGGCGATCTCGACCTCCCCGAGGCGGGCCAGCACCACGGCGGCGTTGGCCAGGTTGTCGCGGGTGGTATCGAAGCTCGCGTCGGTCCCGAGCAGGCCCACGGGCTTCAACGGCAGCCGCTCGGCGGTCACCGCCGGATACTCCACGCCCAGGGCACGGCGGGGCAGAATGTCCACCTTGAGGGCCGGCTCCGCCCCCAGAGAGGCCTGGCGGATGCCCCGGCTACCCATGCGCAGGTGGGTGAGGCTGAGGCAGCGGAAGGCCTCCCGCAGCCGCTGCTCCGCCTCGGCCCGCAGACGCCGGTACTCGCCGATGCGCTCGTAGACGAGCCGGGTTAGAAGCTCCCGCTTACGCTCCAGGAGGTCGTGTCCCTCCTCCAGGAAGCGCGCCTGCTTCTTGAGCTTGAGCAGGGTGTTCTTGGTGGGTGGGACCTTGATGAGTTGTTGGGCCATGAT
>JBLMWY010000406.1:0-2903 GCA_050257475.1 Bdellovibrio bacteriovorus | reverse complement strand
CCACGGCGGCGGTGAATCGGGCGCCCAGACCAGACTCGCGTTGCTCGTAGTAGACGACTTGCGCCAGAAATTCCCGTCGCGCGGCTGTGACGAACCGGGCGCGTTTCAACGCGACAAGCGGCGGGCTTCCGCGAAGACGTCTTCCGCCGCGTGGACGGCCGTGTCCCCACGATCAAGGGCGGCGACGCGCTCTTCGATCTCCTGCGCCCACGCGGCCTCCACATCGGTCAGGGCCGAGTGCAGCGACTCCAGCAGCCGTTCAGCGAGCGCTGCCCGCTCCTGAGGCATCAACTGCTGTGCCTGCTCTTCTAATTTCTCAAGAGAAACAGCCATATCGTACCTCGTCTGCAACAGACGTCATTCTACGTCTGATCCCCTCACTCCCACGTGGGAGTGTCGTGCGGCCGCTCCAGCGGCCCGTGGCAGAAAAAGGGGGTGAGACCCCGCGGCCAGCTCAGTGGCGGCAGGCTGGCGTTCGACCCCCCCTAAACTCCCCCCTGCCGGGGGGCGGAACTGGGCCCCGCCCGCTCAAACCCGTCCTTCCACCGTTAGGACTTCGGCAGCGTGACCCCCCGCTGACCCTGATACTTGCCGCCCCGGTCCTTGTAGGAGGTCTCGCACTCCTCGTCGGACTCGAAGAAGAGGATCTGGGCCACCCCCTCGTTGGCGTAGATCTTGGCGGGGAGCGTCGTGGTGTTGGAGAACTCCAGGGTCACGTGACCCTCCCACTCGGGCTCCAGGGGGGTCACGTTCACGATGATCCCGCAGCGGGCATAGGTGGACTTGCCGAGGCAGATCACCAGGGTCCCCCGGGGGATGCGGAAGTACTCCACCGTGCGCGCCAGGGCGAAGGAGTTGGGTGGAATGATGCAGACGTCGGACTTGACGTCCACGAAGCTGTTGGCGTCGAAGTTCTTGGGATCGACGATCGCCGAGTTGATGTTGGTGAAGATCTTGAATTCATCCGCGCAACGGATGTCATAGCCGTAGCTGGAGGTGCCGTAGGAGATCACCCGCCCCAGCTCCCCCTCCCGCACCTGCCGGGGCTCGAAGGGCTCAATCATGCCGTGCTCCGCCGCCATGCGGCGGATCCAGCGGTCGGATTTGATGGCCATGGGCCCTCCCAGAAAGTTGCAGGGGGCCCAGGTTACAAGCCCTCGGCGCGAGCCGCCAGCCATCGCGCCCTTGTGCTCGGGTGATCGCCTGTTAGGATTCCAACAGGCCTCGGATTCCACCAGGCCTACGCCCGCCGAGAGACGAGATCCATGAGCTACTGCCGACTGATCTACCAAAGCGTCTGCGCCCGCAACCCCATCGACAACGAGGACCTGCGGGATCTGGTCCAGCGCAGCACCGCACACAACAAGGCCGCCGGCATCACCGGCCTGCTTCTACTTTCTGGGAACCGCTTCCTGCAGGTCCTGGAGGGACCCTCCGACGCGGTCAATGCCCTGTTCGGGCGCATCATGCGCGACAAGCGCCACCGCGACGTGCAGCTCCTCACCTTCGAGCCCATCGGCGACGTCTATTTCGACGACTGGAACATGTACCTGGTGGACCTGTTCGACCTGCCCAAGGCCCCCCGCGACTACCTGGCCCGCAAGTACGCGACCCACGAGGGGGCGGTGCGCATCCCGAACCGCCTGCATGAGGTCTATGCGCTCTTGCTCGATGCGCGCTCCATCTGTCTCACCCGACCCTGGGAGTCGCCGAGCGCCGTCCCGGCGTAGGGTGGAACGCGCAGCGGTTCCACCCATTCCACCAGCCGCGGGTCGCAGGATCAGGCAAAGCCACGCGCCTGACCCTTCAGCTTCTCCACGATGGCGTAGACGCCCACGTGGCGGTTGGGGCTCAGGTGCTCCTCCAGGTGCAGCCCCTCGAACAGGGCATCCACGTCCAGCGCCTCGATCTCCGCCGGAGTCTTGCCCGAGAACAGCCGCACCAGGATCGCCACCACGCCCTTGATAATGGCGGTGTCGCAATCCCCGCTGAACTGCAGGCGCGGCGGTGCCGAGCCGTTTGGGTGGGGGGCCACGTGCACCGTGCTCATGCACTCCTTCACCCGGTTGGCGTCGGTCTTCTCCGCCGCCGGCATGGCCGGCAGGCGCTCCCCGACTTCCACGAGGTACTGGTAGCGCGCGTCCCAGTCCCCGAGCAGCTCAAAGTCCTCGATGATCTCCTGAACCTCAGGGCTGGCCGTCATCGCTGTGCACATCCGCCTAGACGCTGAAGGACTCGCCGCAGCCGCAGGTATCCTTCACGTTCGGATTGCGGAACTCGAAGCCCTGGTTCAGCAGGCTGGAGCGCACGAAGTCGATCTCCATGCCGTCGATGCGGGCGAGGCTGGCGCCGTCCACCACCACCTTGACCCCGTGGCTCTCGAACACCTGGTCGCCGTCGCCGATGCCGTCCGCATAGTCCACGTTATAGGCGAACCCCGTGCATCCGCTCTTCTTGGTGCCGACCCTCAGGCCGACCCCATGACCACGCTTCTCCAACATCCCCGCCACGTGGCGGGCCGCCGATTCGGTGAGTGTCACTGCCATTGCAGGAAGCCTCCTGGATCTGCCAATTCAATGGCCAACAGATAGCCCTGAACCCATGCGCTTTCAAGCCCGGCCAGTCCCTCCTCCCGGGCAGGGGGGAGGCCAGGAGGGGGGTCGAGCCTCGCCCGAGGCTACTGACCCAGCCGCGAGGTTTCACCCCCATCCCGACCTTCCCCCTCAAGAGGGTGTCGCAAAAGGCACGCCCCGTTAAACTGCGGCGCCAAGATCATCGTGGAGCAAGCCAGGCATGCGCCGAGCGGTCAAGCAGATCGACACCAACCGGCAGGGGCGCCTGTTCGGTCCCGAGGAGCCGGAGACGCTTGCCGAGGCGGTGGCCCCCGCGGCGGGCCCGGTGGT
>JBLMWY010000405.1:0-7915 GCA_050257475.1 Bdellovibrio bacteriovorus | reverse complement strand
CCAGCAGCTCACCCTCGAGGCGGCGGCCGTCTATCGCCAGTATCTGAGCGATCAGGCCGAGCAGGTGCGCAAGGCCCGCGGCGAGCTGGACAAGGACATCGCCGCCGCCTGGAACACCTTTGAGACGGTGCGGGTCTCCGGGGAGCTGGTGGGGCTGGTGCGCTCCAGCCAGCGCTTGCTGGAGGGGCTGATGAGCCGCCAGGTGCCAGTCTTGAGGCCCTTCGAGAACCTGGAGCTGCGCCGGGAGATGGAGAAGCTCACCGAGCAGCTTCGGGCCGCCCGCGCGGGCTAGACAGGGGTTCGACCGGGCCGCGGGATCCGCCGTCTGGTAGGGCGGCGGTCTCCATTCACCTAGCCGCCGCTGGTTGGGCGCCTCCTCAGGCCGGCACGGGTCTGATCCAAGGGAATCTCCAGGGCCCAGGCCGCGGTGGCGGCCGCCAGGGCGTTGGCCACCGGATCATCGGCGCGACCGGCCTGGGGCAGGGCCACCTCTGCCAGAGCCACGAGCAACTCCTCGGCGTGTCCCTGCGCGAGCACGATGTTCCCGTCCTTGACGAAAACGGCGCGACCATCCCGGGCCCTGTGCCCACGAACGATCGGGTGCTCCGGATCCTGCGCGAACCAGTAGACGGATCCCGCGCAGCACGGCGCCATCTCGGCCACCAAGGGGTCCTCGGCGTTGAGCACGGCGGCGCCATGCGCTGGCACCGCCTCCACCACGCAGCGCTTGACGCGGACCAGGTCCGAGAGGGTCATCAGTCCGGGCTGGCCCAGGTGATCGCCCTGGCCAATCCGGGTGACGACCCCTACGCGGCAGTGATCGAACCCCAAACCCTCCTGAAGGATGCCGAGGCTTCCGGTCTCCAGCACCGCAGCCTCGGCGCTGGGATTGAGCAGGGCGGCGCGGGCGCCGGCGGGACCGGTGCAGTCCCGCGGGTCGAGCCGCCGCTCGCCCAGGTAGAGCCCGTCGCTTGCCGCCAGGGCCACCGGGGCGCCGTGAATGCCCAGGATCCGGGCGAGTAGCCGGGCGGTGGCGGTCTTCCCGGTCGCGCCCGTCACTGCGACGATGGGGATACGCCCGTCCTCGCCAGGCGGAAACAGTAGATCGACGATGGCCTCACCCACCGGTTGGGGCTCGCCCTTGGACGGCTCCAGGTGCATGCGCAGCCCCGGGCCCGCGTTGACCTCGACCACGGCGCCCCCTTGCGCCTCCAGGGGTCGGCCAATGTCGTCCGCGAGGATGTCCACCCCCGCGACGTCGAGCCCCACCACCCGGGCGGCGTCCACGGCCGCCGCGGCCACCTCCGGGTGGACCCGCCCGGTCACGTCCGTCGCGGTGCCGCCGGTGCTCAGGTTGGCGTTATGGCGCAGCGGCACCCGGGCCCCGGCCGGGACCACGGAGTCGGCGTCCAGACCTTGCTCGCGCAGCACCGCCAGGGCGATGGCGTCGAGCTTGATCAGGCTCAGCATGGTGGCATGACCATCGCTGCGCCGAGGGTCTCGGTTGGCCTCGGCCACCAGCTCGCGGAGGGTGGAGCGTCCGTCCCCCACCACCTGGGGGGGCTCCCGCAGGGCGGCGGCCACCAGGTGCCCCCCGACCACCAGCAGACGGTGGTCGGCCCCCGGGACATAGCGCTCACAGAGGATCTGGGATCCCTCGTCGCGGGCCGCCCGGAAGGCCTGCTCCACCTGGTCGCGGGTCTTGAGGTTCGTGGTGACCCCGCGGCCGTGGTTGCCGAACTGGGGCTTGATGACCACGGGTGCACCAAGCCCCTGGGCGAAGGCCCAGGCCTCCGCGGCGTCGGCCACCGGGCGTCCCTCCGGGACCGGGACCCCGACCGCGCGCAACAGGGCGCGTGTCAGCTCCTTGTCCTGGGCGATGGCCTCCGCGATGGCGCCAGTACGGTCGGTCTCCGCGGTCCAGACCCGCCGCTGCCGCGCGCCCCAGCCGAGCTGGAGCAGGTTTCCATCGCTCAGGCGCCGCACCGGGATCCCGCGGGCGCGGGCGGCCCGGGCGATCGCGGCCGTGCTGGGCCCCAGGCGCACCTCCTGAGCCAGCCCCCTTAGCCGCCCCAGCTCGTGGTCCGGGTCG
Source organism: Bdellovibrio bacteriovorus (assembly GCA_050257475.1). Taxonomy (GTDB): domain Bacteria; phylum Pseudomonadota; class Gammaproteobacteria; order Chromatiales; family Chromatiaceae; genus Thiodictyon. Next base: position 5,823 of record JBLMWY010000405.1, on the reverse strand, counting down.
AAGGGCTGGTCCGCGATGGCGGCCAGGAGCAGCGCGCGAGCCGTCTCGACGCAGGCGCGGGCGAGGGACTCCTCCACAAGCTCGATAGCGACCCGGTAGACCCCCTCCAGGTCCGTCTCCCGGGCGCGGCCGAAGCCCACTGGGGTGCCGGCGAGCGTCTGGAGCTCCAGGGTGACGTGCTCCAGGATGTGGGCCATGTAGGTGCCCCGCTCCAGGCGCTGGAAGAAGCCGCCGCGCTCGCCCACGCTGCAGCGGTGCTCGATCAGCGAGGGCAACCAGGACTTGAGGCGCTGGTTGAAACCCGGGATCTCGTCGGAGGAGCGGTCGCGTAGCTCCCCCAGATCGAGCTCCAGCTCCAGGACCGGAAAGTGGGCCCAGATGTTGGGACCGAGCAGGGCCCAGATGCGTCGGATCTCCAGCACCCCGACCTCCCGTGCGCCGGCGTCCAGTCCCTAGGCCTGGGCCAGGACCGGCAACACCTCGGCGAGGGCCGTTCCCGCCCGGGCCGCGCGCGTGAGCGGCAGCGCGCCGATGGCCTGATCCGCCGCCAGCCGCTCGCGCACATAGGCCACCGTCTCATCGATGCGGTCCGCCTGCACGAGCAGCAGATCGCCGGGCTCGATCTGCCAGAGGGAGGCATCCACGGCCTCGCGCCAGCCGTGGATGGACTGTACCCCCCGGACCCGCTGACCCGCGGCAAGCCCCTGTCGGAACAGGGCCATGATCTCACCCGGTTGACGGCTGCGGAGATAGTGGTCCTCGTACAGGATCACCTGGTCGAAGGCCTCACCCAGGATCTCCCCCTGGCGGATCATGTCGGCGTCACGCCGGTCCCCGGCCGCCGAATAGACGGCGAGGCGCCGGCGCTGGGGGAAGTGCCCCAGGGCGTCGATCATCGCCAGGAGGGCGGAGGGGTTGTGGCCGTAGTCAAAGACCACGGTGGCCCCGCCCATCTCCAGGACGTTGAACCGGCCGGGGCTGTGGTCCAGGTCCCCGCCAAAGGTCTCCAGGGCGAGTGTGATGGCCTCCAGCGGCAGACCCATGGCCCACATGGCCCCGGCGCAGGCCAGGGCGTTCTCCACCTGGAAGCCGATGCGTCCACCGAGGGTGAGGGGGATCCGGTGCATGGGGATTGGCGGCAGCTCCATCGCGCCCTCGGCCAGGACCAGGCCCTGGTCGCGCACGAAGGCCACACGCCCGCCGGCTCGGCGGTGCGCCAGGAGGCGTGGCTGGCCGCCGTCGCGGGCGAAGAAGAGCACGCGGCCGCGGCACCGATCCGCCATGGGGGCCACCAGGGGGTCGGCGGCGTTCAGCACCGCCGTGCCCCAGGGTGCTACCGCGCGAACCAAGGTCTGCTTGACCTCCGCGAGCCGCTGCGGCGTCTCGACCCCACCGAGCCCCAGGTGATCCCCCTCCCCGATGTTGGTGACCACCGCCAAGTCGCAGAGGTCGAACCCCAGGCCCTCGCGCAGGATGCCGCCCCGGGCGGTCTCCAGTACCGCGACCTCCACCTGATGGCCCATGAGGACCAGGCGGGCGCTCTGGGGGCCGCTGCAGTCGTCCGTGTCGATGCAGCGCCCGCCGAGGAAGATGCCGTCGGTGCACGTCATGCCGACGAAGCGGCCACGCAGGGCATAGGCGTGAGCCAGCAGTCGGGTCACGGTGGTCTTGCCGTTGGTGCCGGTGACCGCGATGACCGGTATGCGCCCGGTCTCGCCCACCGGGAACAGGGCCTCCAGGACAAGCTCGGCCACGGGGGCCGTCGGGGCGGCCTCCAGGAAGGGGTCGAGGGCGGGCGCCGGGATCACCTCCGTCACCTGGCCGCCCTGGGTCTCGAGGGGTTGCGCGATGTCATCGGCGACCAGCCGCACCTCGGCCACGTCGAGCCCCAGGGCCGCGGCGGCGTCGCGGACCCGGGCGGCCACCTGTGGGTGCACCAGGCCGCTGACGTCGGCAGCGGATCCACCTTGCCCATTGCCTTGGGGGCCTGGGCTCCAGCGCAGGATCGCCGCCAGTTGACCCCCGGCAACCAGGGCCCGGAAGTGCTCCTGGGTCGCCGGCTCCCGCGCGCAGGGAACGCCGGCGCAGGCGAGCAGTTGTCTGAGCAGGTCCCGATCCCCCGCGGCCCAGTCCCCCAGGGGGCCGGCGCGGTCGCTTCGGGTGTTGAAGAGGCGGCGTTGCCGGTGCCCCTGCCCCAGGTGCAGCAGGTCGCGGCCCAGCCGCCGGGCCGGGATGCCGCGGGCTCGGGCGGCCGCGAGCAGGGCGCCGGCCGAGGTGGAAGGGCAGGAGTCACGGGCGGCGGCCCTGAGTGCCTCGAGCTCCCCTGGGAGGTCGCAGGTCGCTCCAGCGCCCAGGGCCCGCAGGATGCGTAGGGCGCCCGCGGCCAGGGGCTCAGGGACGGAGGCGTCCTGGTCGAGGTCGAGGGCGATCCGGTACTGATTCGCGCCCGGGCCTGGCCGGGTGAGCAGGAGTCGGGGCGATCGATCCAGGCGGGCGCAGAGCTCTCCCAGGATGCGCGCCAGGGCTCGGGCCAGCCACAGGCATCGGGAAGATCTGTCCTGGGCGGATCCGGCCCGCGGGGGGCACCTCCGCCCGAACAGCGCGACCAGGCCTGCGCGAACCCTGTCCTGCAGGCCCGGCAGCTCCTCCATCGTCAGGGTCGAAAGATCCAGCCAGAGCTCCGCGACCGGCTCGTCGGACCAAAGGTTGGGACCCTGCAGGAGACGCACGCGTTGGATGTCCATTGGCCTAGCATTGTTGTTTTGGAGATGGGCCTGCGCATGGCCAACGTCGGGGCGCGCCCCTGGATTCAGGGGGCAAGCCCTCGGGGAGGGCCACGACGGGGCGATCTCAGTGGTGGGCTCGAATCCCCGATTCGGCCCGCGCCTCGTCCTCTACCTCGCTGGGTGACCGAGGGGGCCAAGAAGACGGGCGAATCGGTCTGGGCGCCGAGCCTAAGGCGCGGCTTAACATGGTATTTTAGGGTCTGCTGAAAGTCGAGCCCGCGGCCGTGGCGAGGCGGTCCCCGCCCCGGGGCTCTGTCGGTCGCCGCGCCGGATCTGAACTTCGAGACAGCTCAAGATGCTCGGTAGCCATTCGCGGGTCCCATTGCGGGTGTCTGGGGGCCGGCAGGGGATCAGTCCCGCTCTGCCTGGTCCGGATCTCTGGTCACCGCGCGGAGGCCGCGATGGCTGAGTCGCCTCCGTCCGCCGGAGCGCGCGGCACCCCGAGCCCGCACATCGGCTCCACGTGCTCGGAGTCGCTTGCCCCGGATGAGACCCTGCTCGCCTCCTTTGAGCCGGACCTTGACCTTGGTCTTCGCTACGGCACGGGCCAGGTCTGCCTGACCGATCGGCGGCTCCTGTCTCGCCTCGATGATGGGTCGGGGGTGGGCCAGTCCTGGCACCTTGCGGAGCTCATGCGGCTGCGCGCGAGCGAGCAAGGGGGGGTCGGACTCCTTGAGGCGGTGGGGGCCTCCGGCCGCCTTGGGGTCTGGCGTTACACGGCCGCCCGATCGCCAGGCGCCCAGCGCTTCGCGGCCCGCGCCAACAGCGCCATCGACCGGCTGGCGGGCAAGCTGCCGGAGGCGGGCGAGGACCAGGGGACCATCTGTCCGGCCTGTGGTGCCGTCATCGAGCCCGGCCAGACGGAGTGCGCCTTTTGCAGCGCCCCGCCCCTGCCTCCGCCGAGCCGCTCCCTGTGGCGCCTGGTGCGCTTCGCTCGCCCCCGGGCCAAGCTCATCGGCCTCGGGTTCCTGCTAATGCTCGCGAGCACCGCCGCGAGCCTGGTCCCGCCCTACCTCACGATGCCCTTGGTGGACGAGGTGCTGATCCCCAGCCAGACTCAGGGTGTCCCCGTGGACCCCGGGCTGGCCGCCCTCTATCTCGGGGGACTGGGGGGCGCGGCGCTGGTCGCGTGGCTGCTGGGCTGGGCACGGACCTATGTCATGGCCGCGGCGAGCGAGCGCATCGCGGCCGATCTTCGTGCCCAGACCTACGCCCACCTGCAGATGCTGTCCCTGGAGTATTTTGGGGGAAAGCGCACCGGGGACCTGATCTCCCGGGTGGGCAGCGACACGGATCGCATCTGCACCTTCCTGTCCTCCACCCTGCTGGACCTCATGACCGACTGCCTGATGATCCTGATGGTGGCCGGGATCCTGATCTCCATCGACGCCAAGCTCGCGCTGGTGACCCTGGCACCCCTGCCCGCCATCCTCTGGCTGACCATCCGGGTCAGGGCCCGCATGCGCCACGGATTCGAGCGCGGCAGCCGCGCCTGGGCCGAGATGGTGAGCGTGCTGGCGGACACCATCCCCGGCATCCGCGTGGTCAAGGCCTTCACCCAGGAGCGCCGCGAGATCGAGCGCTTCAATCAGGCCAACGAGGGCGTGGTCACCGCGAACATGCGTGTCAACACCCTGTGGGCCGTCTTTGGTCCCACGGTGACCTTCCTCACCGACCTCGGGCTCCTGCTGGTCTGGGGATTCGGGGTCTGGCAGGTGTCCCAGGGCTCGGTGACCGTGGGTGTGCTGACCGCCTTCGTCGCCTATATCGGCCGCTTCTTTACGCGCCTGGACGCCCTGAGCCGCATGGTGGCGGCCATCCAGCGGGCCGCCGCGGCGACCCACCGTGTCTTCGAGATCCTGGACCGGGTCCCGAGCGTGGCCGAGCCCGTGGCCCCGGTGCAGCCGGGCCGGGTCAAGGGGGCCATCGAGCTCAAGGGGGTCTCCTTCAACTACGGGCCGCGGCGGGTGATCCATGGCATCGATCTCCGCATAAGGCCCGGGGAGCTGCTGGGGCTGGTGGGGCACACGGGGGCCGGCAAGACCACCCTGGTCAACCTCATCTGCCGCTTCTTCGACGTGGCGGAGGGTTCCATCCTGGTGGATGGCGTGGACATCCGCTCCTTTCCCGTGGAGGCCTATCGGCGCAACATCGGCATCGTGCTGCAGGAGCCCTTCCTGTTCTTCGGCACCATCGCCGAGAACATCGCCTATGGTCGTCCCCAGGCGACGCGGGCGGAGATCATCGCCGCCGCCCGAGCCGCCAGCGCCCACGAGTTCATCCTGCGGCTGCCCGACGGCTATGACTCGCTGGTGGGCGAGCGGGGCCAGTCCCTCTCCGGCGGAGAGCGCCAGCGCATCTCCATCGCCCGCGCCTTGCTGACCGATCCCCAGATCCTGATCCTGGACGAGGCGACCTCCTCGGTGGATACCGAGACGGAGCGCCAGATCCAGGGGGCCTTCGACAACCTGACCCGGGGTCGCACCACCATCGCCATCGCCCACCGGCTGAGCACCCTGCGCCGGGCGGATCGGCTGGTGGTGCTGGAACGGGGGCGTATCGTCGAGGTGGGAACCCACGGCGAGCTCCTGGAGCGTGACGGGCTCTACGCCCGCCTCTACAACGCACAGCTCGAGCAGGCGACCGAGCGCCTGAGGCTGTGATGGGCCGCGTGGCGAGTGATTCGGCCTCCCGGTCGGAAGTGGAAACAGCGATGGCCCACGCCTGGAGGATTCGGCTCGACCCCTTTGGCCGCCTGGTCCTGACCGATCGGGATGGCGTTGAAACCGCGGGCGTGATTCCCGTGCGGGCCTTTCCCATCAGCGATCCAGGGCGCTGGATCGTGCTCTGTGACGCTGAGGGTCGGGAGCTCGTCTGCATCCCCGATCTGGAAGAGCTGGCGCCGGACACGCGGGCGCTGCTCGCCCAGGAGCTGGAGCGCCGACACTTCGTGCCGGTGATCCTGCGGGTGATTCAGGTCTCCAGCTACCTGGAGCCCGCCGAGTGGGAGGTGGAGACCGACCGCGGTCCCACCCGG
>JBLMWY010000404.1:0-3498 GCA_050257475.1 Bdellovibrio bacteriovorus | reverse complement strand
CCGCGGGCGAGTTTCGCTGGGTCGCGCCGGCGGGGGAGCGGGTGGCCGCCTACCTTACGGGCGGTGCCTTCATGGGGGTCGGCGCCCTGCTTGCCGGGGGCTGCAACATCGGGCAGGGGCTTACGGGTGCCGCCACCCTTTCGGTGACCTCCCTGCTCGCGGTGGCCGGGATCCTGGGGGGGATGTGGCTCGGTATGGTGTGGGTGGGTCGCTCCGCGGGCTGATTGGCTGAATCCCGACGGGGCGGTGACCGATTCTCCGGGGGAACGCGGTGGCGACGGCCGAGGTGCCGACGCCGAGAGTAGCTCGAGCCGCGGGCACCAGTCTGTCCGGAGGGGAGCTCAGACGATGCCCATCAACAGAGGAGTGAATGAGCCGTGAATACCAACCTGATTGCTCTCCGTACCCTATCGGCGGGTGTGGTCCTCGCCGCCTGCCTTAGCGCCCCCGCCCTGGGGGGCGACGTCCAGCGCCACGGCGAGTCCTATGTGATCTATCTGCCGCCGACCCTGCCCTTCAACGAGGTGGTGGACCGGGTCCAAACGGAGATCCTGGCCCAGAACTGGGACGTGGTGAATGTTCAGGATCTGGGGATAGGCCTGCGCAAACTGGGGGTCTGGACGGAGAACCGGATCATCCAGGCTTGCCAGTCCCAGTACCTAAAGCAGGCGATGCGCAAGGATCCCTTCATCACCCTGATTATCCCCTGCCGCTTCACCGTCTTCCGCGAGCATGTCCTGGCGACGGACCCTGGGGGTGAGTACGAGGCCAAGCCGTCGCGGATCGTGGTGGGGTTCGCCGACCCGGTGAGCGAGGCTAAGGCGGTGGGCCTCACCCAGGTCGACGAGGCCCAGGCGGCGGCCGAGGAGCTCAAGGAGGTGCTGGTGCGGGTCGCGGATTTCTACAAGCCCTGAACCCTCGCCACAGAGTACAGGGAGGCCGCGCAATACAGGGGCGCTTGACCCCAAGCCTCGGGTTTGGAGGCCGGCGCTCATGCCAGGAGGCTACCGCTGAGTCCACGGCTTGCGCGCCCCTCCTTGTCCTGCGTGCCCTCTGTGGCCGAGGTCCGGGGGCCCCGCTGGGACCCTTGGTTGCTCGCCCCGTGCTTGGAGTCGATGGCCTATGCCGCTGGTGACACTGCGTTTCTACGCGGAGCTGAACGATTTCTTGCCGCCCGAACGCCGCCAGCGGGACTGGGCTCGTCCTATCCCGGGGCCTGCGCCCGCCCGCCACCTGATCGAGACCTGCGGGGTGCCCCACACGGAGGTGGAGCTGATCCTGCGCGGCGGCGAGTCCATCGGGCTCGATGCGCCGGTGGAGGAGGGCGACCGCCTCGCCGTGTATCCCATGTTCGAGACGTTCGACGTGCGCCCCCTGTTGCGCCTGCGTCCCCGGCCCCTGCGGCGACCACGCTTCCTCGCCGATGCCCACCTGGGGGCGCTCGCCCGTCGCCTGCGCCTGCTCGGCTTCGACACCCTTTGGCACAACGATTGGGGGGACCAGGCCCTGGCCCGCCTGGCCGCCGAGGAGCAGCGCATCCTGCTCACCCGGGATCGCCAGCTCCTGATGCGCCAGGCCGTCACCCATGGCTGTTATCTTCGCAGCGCCTCCACCGCGGCCCAGCTCTCCGAGCTCATCCAGCGCCTTCAGCTCTGCGCGGAGATTGCGCCTTTCACCCGCTGCACCCTCTGCAACGGATCCCTCGAGGCGGCGTCAGCGCAGGAGGTCGGGGCTCAGCTCCCGCCGCGCGTGGCCGAGCGCCAGCGGGAGCTCTTTCGCTGCGGGGGCTGCGGGCGCCTCTACTGGAAGGGCACCCATTGGCAGGCGATGTGGCGGCAGATCGAATCGATCTGCCCGGGAGCGCCTGGAGCCCCCGCAGCGCTGGCTCAAGCAGGGAGCGGCGCCCTGGGACAAGGCCCCGCCGTCCCGGTTGAGCGGCGGGGCTCTGACAGGGACCTAGACATCCAGGTTCTTGATGAACACGAGTGAGTTGCGCCGCCAGTTGTAGAGGGCCTGCTTCTCCATGGGGAGGGCGTCGCGTGGGGCGGGGTTGAAGCCCCGCTCCTGGAACCACTGGGAGGTCTGGGTCGTGAGGACGAAGAGGCGCTGGAGACCCCGGGCGCGGGCGATCTGCTCCATGTGCTGGAGCAGCTTGTCGCCGCGGCCCTTGCTGCGGTAGTCGGGATGGACTGCCACGCAGGCGAGCTCGGCCATGGCGTCGGCGGGGTAGGGGTAGAGTGCGGCGCAGGCGATCACCAGGCCGTCCCGCTCCATGAGCCAGAAGCGGTCGATCTCCGTTTCCAGACGCTCCCGGGAGCGGCGCACCAGCACCCCGCGCTCCTCCAGGGGGCGCAGCAGCTCCAGGATTCCGGTCACGTCCTCGATGCGCGCGGGCCTGAGGCCCTCGTAGGGCTGGCCGGTGATCAGGGTGCCGCTGCCATCGCGCGTGTAGAGCTCTCGCAGCAGGGCGCCATCGCGGCGGCGATCGAGCACGTGCACGCGCCGCACGCCCTGGATGCAGGCGTCGGCCCCGGCACGCAGGGCCTGGGCCAGGTCCTCCTGGAGATCCGGACGGGCGGCGAGCAGGGCCTCCACCTCGCCACTCAGGACGTTGGAGATGAGCGCCCCGCGCTCGTCGGTGACCCCCGCCTCCTCGATCAGGAAGATGAGCTTGTCCGCCTTGAGCGCGATGGCGGCGGAGCGGGCCACGTCGGCGGCGCTGAGATTGAAGACCTCGCCAGTGGGCGAGTAGCCGATGGGCGGCATCAGGGCCACGGCCCCGGCATCCAGGCGTTGGATGATGGCCTGACGGTCCACCCGTCGCACCACACCCGTGTGCTGGAAGTCCACCCCGTCCAGCACGCCGATGGGCTTGGCGGTGACGAAGTTGCCGGAGGCCACTGGTATGCGCACCCCGGCCATGGGCGAGTTGGCGAGCCCCATGGAGAGCAAGGCCTCGATCTCCACCCGGGCCACCCCCGCTGCCTCCTTGACGCAGGCGAGCGCGGTGGGGTCGGTGACCCGCAGTCCGTTGACATAGCGCAGCTCGATCCCGCGCTGCGCCAGACGCGACTCGATCTGGGGCCGCGCCCCGTGCACTAGCACCAGGCGCACCCCAAGGCCGTGGAGCAGGGCGATGTCATGCACCAGGTCGGAGAAGCGGGCGTCCTGGATGGCCTCGCCACCGAAGGCGATGACGAAGGTGCGCCCGCGGTGGGCATGGATGTAGGGGGTGGCCTGGCGGACCCAGTCGACGAAGGGATCCCGGATCTGGGCCGCGCTCTCGCGCTTGGTCATACGGGCTATTCGATCCCCAGCTTGGCCAGTCGGTAGCGCAGGGCGCGCAGGGTCATGCCAAGCTTACGGGCCGCGGCGGTGCGGTTCCAGCGGGTCTCGTCCAGGGCCTGGAGGATTGCCCTTTTCTCGATCTCGCCCAGGTAGTCCTCGAGCGGCACCTCGTCGCTTTCGGGCGCTGGCACGCTGGTTGGCGGTGCCGCG
>JBLMWY010000403.1:0-15484 GCA_050257475.1 Bdellovibrio bacteriovorus | reverse complement strand
CGTCTGGTTGACCGGCGGGGGCGGCACGTGGATGCAGGCCCCATAGTAAGGCACCAGCAGCAGCTCGCTGATGTGGCTCGCGTCCGTGTCCAGCGGCACCACGAAGCCGGGGATGCGCACCCGTTTCCCGTCCAGCTCGGGGACCACCGGGGCCTCCGCCCACAGTGCCTTGAGCTTCTCCATCAGCTCCTGGGCGCGAGGATCCTCGTCCGTCAGCTCATCCAGGTTGTACTGGTCCAGCAGGGTCTCGGGCTGCCAATCCGCGGGGATCAGGGCGTCCCAGTCAAGCTCCTGGACCCCCTCCGGCGCGGGGCCGCCGGCCTCGCCCCCGACCTTACCCGGGTCGCAGCCGATCAGGGACAGCCCGAGCAGACAGCACGCAAATAGCAGGATGACGGGGCGCATGGGGTGACTCCGTGATTGGCGGTGGACTGGGGCCCCGCGGACTTGGGCGAGGCTCATCGCAGGGGGACGAAGGTGACGACCGGGTTGGCGGGGGTCAGCACCGCCTCACCCGACACCCCGCCCATGTCATAGTGCACATGGGCGCGCGCGAGGGCCGGAAAGCCCATGAAGAGCCCGAGGGCGGCGGACCCCAGGGCCTCTGGGCGGTCGCAGTGAAACCGATAATGGGCGCCGAGCTCCGCGGGCTCCTTGCCCTTGGGGGCCGGGTCGGCGTCCACCTGCGCCTCCTCCAGCCGGCAACCGGCCTGGGAGCTGAAGCGCACCAGGCCGTCGCCAGTCTTCAGATTCTGCGCCGCCAGGGCCAGGGTCTGCCGCTGGTCCGCGTTCCGCGGGGCCTGCTCGAACCCCACCAGACCGGCGGCGGGCCCCCGCAGGTCCACCTCCACCCGCGATCCATCCGCCGTCATGCGGATGGTGGCGGTGTCCTGGCCAGGCGCCGCCGAGACGCCGGCAGCCGAGAGAAGGGATAGCAAGGCGCCTGTCAGAAACGGGGCTGGACGTGACGGCATGGGAGCTCCTGGGGGCGCCCAACATCAGCGGGGGCGCGGCGGGCGGGAGTATACAGGCCCGATCGACTGGACCGGTTGAATCCGCGTGGCCAAGGCTCCGGTCACGCTCGGGTCCTCGCGGCCACCACTCGCTCCGCATCCAGCGCTGATTCCAGGCAGGACTTGATTCCCTCGTGCAGTAGCACCCCTGGAAGGTCGCTCGTCGGGTCAGGGCCCCCAGGCCGTCCTCGAAGTCCTCGACGACATTGATGACGACGCCCCGGTTGACGATGGGAGGCGAGCACACTCGGTTGGCCGCCGCGTTGAAGGGGTCACCGCCCGCGGCATCAAGCCCGATCTCGGTGGGCCCACGCAGGTCGTTGCCACGCCCGCAGCCGTCATCGAAGAGGGGCCGTTGCCCAGCAAGAAGGCCACGGCGCGCGGGCGACTGCACCGGCGCCGGTGGCCGCCTGACAACCCCAGCTGATCTCTGCGAGTGTTAGCCGCCTTCCCTCGTCTCGGCCTCAGACGATCTGGACCGGGCGCTGGAGTCCCACCCGAGGCTAAGGCTTGCGCATAACCCCTGCGGCACCCGTGGTTGTTAATCCAAACTTGGACATTAGTTGTGCATATCAGATGGTCGTCGCCGACGGGGAGCCCACCTTGTCCACGCAGATTCGCAATCTGTCCACGCGCTTTCGCACCCGCCGCCTGGATTCTCGGGAGGAGGTGACGGTGGTGGAGTCCAGACGTGCTCGCCCGGCCTGGATCCTGATCCCTCGCCGCCGGAGTCTGAGCGCCTTGGTGCCCGCCAGCACGCATCTCGGCGAACGGGCTCTCCCGGGACACTCCGCCGATGTTTGACCTGGCTTTGTACGGGATCGGGGTCGCCTGGGCCCTCGCGCTCGGGCTGGTGGCCTGGCTGATCCACATCCCGCGCCGGGACGCGGGCGTCGCCGATTCCTTTTGGTCCCTTTACTTCTTGGCACTGGCTGGGGTCTACGCCCTCTCCGGGCACCTGGCGAGTGAGCGCGCCATTCTGGTGCTCTTGCTGGTGACCCTGTGGGCCGTCCGGCTCAGCGCCTTCATCACCCGGCGCAACTGGGGCGAGCCCGAGGACCGTCGCTATGCGGCCATGCGTTCCGCCAACGCCCCGGGGTTCTGGTGGAAGAGCCTGTTCCTGGTCTTCGGCCTCCAAGCGGCACTGGCCTGGATCATCTCCTTGCCCCTCCTGACCGTCATGCTTGGCACCAGTCCCCTGGGCTGGTTGGACTTCCTGGCACTGGGCCTCTGGCTCATCGGTCTCTTCTTCGAGGCCGTCGGCGACCAGCAGCTCGCGAGCTTCAAGTCCCAACCGGAGAACAAGGGTCGGGTGATGGACCAGGGGCTTTGGCGCTATACCCGCCACCCGAACTATTTCGGCGAGGCCTGCATCTGGTGGAGTTTCTACCTCTTCGCCGTGGCCGCCGGTGGGTGGTGGACCATCGTCTCCCCGTTGCTGGTCACCTGGCTGCTCCTGCGTATCTCGGGGGTGGCCCTGCTCGAGCGGGACATCGGCGAGCGCCGCCCCGCCTACTGCGACTACGTTTCCCGGACCAACGCCTTCATCCCTGGACCACCTCGACCGACCCACCGTCAGGAGGCCTGAATGCTGCCCCAACCCAAGATCGCCGCCTTGGCGCTCCTCGTCGCCCTTTTGGCCCTAACCGGCATCGCCTTCGCCACCACGGGCCAGCAGACCTTGCGCTTCAAGGTCTACCTCGACCAGTCGCCCATCGGCGAGCATACCTTCGAGCTGTCGACCGGAGGACCCGATAAGCGGGTCGTCTCGCGCGCCCGCTTCGACGTCAATCTGCTGATCTTCAACGCCTACCGCTACCGCCACGAGAGCCGGGAGCAATGGCGAGACGGCTGCCTGGAGCGAATCCAGTCCAGCACCGATGACAACGGCAAGGATTTCCGGGTGGAGGGGGAGCGCATCGCCGACGCCCTCAGACTCCAGGTCAACGGCAAGCCCGACCGGCTACCCGCCTGTGTCTCCACCTTCGCCTACTGGGAGCCGAGCTTTCTTAAGAACCCGCGATTGCTCAACCCTCAGACCGGTGAGCTGGTCGAGGTCCGGCTCGAGCCCCAGGGTCGGGAGCGGAGGTCCTATCGGGGTCGCGAGGTGGACGCAGAGCGCTATCGACTGCAGGCCGACGGCCTGGACATCACCCTCTGGTATACCCGCGAGGGGGATTGGATCGGCCTGGAGAGCGACACCGGCAAGGGCCGTACGCTCCGGTACGAGCGGCTATGATGCGCCCTCCCCACCAACCCCGCTGGGCGGCTTGGGCCATTGTCGCCCTCCTGATCCCGATCCTGACCGGCTGCGGTGCCGCGGAGCGACGACCCATGGAGACAGTCCCACAGGTCGACCTGGCACGCTTCATGGGGGATTGGTATGTGATCGCCAATATCCCCACCTTCGTCGAGAAGGGCGCCCACAACGCGGTGGAATCCTATGCCCTGAACGCGGACGGAACGGTCGCCACGACCTTTCGATTCCGCAAGGACGCCTTCGATGGCCCCGAGAAGGTCTACCACCCCAAGGGCTTCGTGATCCCAGGGACGGGCAATGCCCGCTGGGGCATGCAGTTCATCTGGCCCTTCAAGGGTGACTTTCGCATCATCTGGCTGGAGCCGGATTACAGCATCACCGTGATCGGCCGGGAGAAGCGGGACTACGTCTGGATTATGGCCCGAGACCCCGAGATCCCCGAGGCCAAGCTCCAGGAGATCCTCAGCTTCCTCGCCGAGATCGGCTATGACATCGGCAAGGTCGAGCGGGTACCGCAGCGTTGGCCGGGCTAATCGCTTTCAGGGATCGGGTTCGGCGTTGGTCCAAAACGACACGAAGTCAGCTTGTGAGGCTTCCGCCGGAACCGGGATTGCGATGAGTGTCGCCACTCAGCCGGCGGCCTCGGGTGCGGCTTGACGGGGCACTCGGCGCCAGGGATGGCGGCCTGAAGCCTACAGGGATGTATTCACGGTGTGCCCTGCCCGTGCCAGCTCTCGGATCCGAGCTTCAACGCTAATCACCTCGTTGCAGACCAGGCGCTGAAGCTGGTGGCGCAGACTCGGGAGCCAGTCAGCAAGCGGAGCACCCACATGATTAGGGCACTCGCCGGTTTCATCGACGAGTGGGACATCAATCCTCAACGGCATGCCCTAGGAGCAGAACCTCAAGGCCCAGTATCACAGCTACCCCGACCGAGGCTAAGGGCACAGCTTTCACCGCCGGGCCGGAGGCCCGAGCGCGACGCGTTCCAACAGTTGGGGCAACGGGGCGGCCAGGTGACTCCGGCTAAGACCTGGGCCGTCATGTGGACCAGATCCGTCCGAGCAACCGCTTTGAGGTCTCCTGCCAGGGTACCGAGCCCAAGACGATCCGCGCCTTCATCGAGCCGACTGAGCCCGAGGATGCCCTGACGTCCACGATCTCCCTCGGCGCCCCATCGTTGGGCCCGATCCGGGCAGTCTCAGGGGGGGATCACCGCGTTCGAATGTGATCCGTGGACACGTTTACCTTTCCGTAGACGGTTGGGCCGGTCGAGCTCTCATCAGGCTTGGTACCGGAGTTCGCGACGGGACCACTGGTCCCGCAGGCGGCTAGCCCCAGCGCGAGCGCAAGGACGAGCATCAGTGTGGCGGCTGGACTTATTGTGGGCATCGCATCGGGTCTCTGTCGGCTGCCGGGCGCTGCGGTCCAGGTTGCAATCCTGGGATCCGCGCGCCGCCGTCGGTTGTCGGACTAAGTTTACTCGGGTGGGCATCGAAGGAGCGAGGCGTGTCCAGGACTTCGCGCCAGCGCCTGCGCGCCGAGTGGTCGCCTGGGCGCGCTCAGGGCCGGCGCCCCAGAGCCAGGGGATCGGCGGAGATCGCTTGCCCGTTAGGCCCCGGCCGGAGATTGATCGGCGGCCAGGCCCGTTGTCTAAGATCTGGTTCGCGCCCTGGCGGCCCGCGACGGTGACCTGACCCGCCAGGGGATCGGCGCGCTCAAAGGCTTGGCCGCACCGGGTTGCCGCTAGCTCAAGACCGAACCGACCCTAACGGCGTGCAGACATGGGGAGGCAAGTCCAGGCCGTGATTCAGAACTACACCGAGCTCAGCACCAAGAAGGTCCTGCAGGCCCTGGAGATGGCGGTGGCGGAGCTCGCCGGGCTGCGCCAGAACCTGCTGACCCCCGATTTCATCCTGGTGGCCTTGCTGTCCCAGCCCGACGGGGAGCCCCTAGGCATCCTGCGCAGCCTCCTTTCCAATCCGGGCGAGGCCGCCGAGCGTCTCAAGGGCCGCATCCGCCAGCACTACCAGCGCGCCGCCCCCATCCAGGCCAATCAGATCGTGGCCACCCAGGAGGTGGCCGAGCTTTTCCCCATCGCCTACGAGGAGGCCAAGCAGCTCGGCGACAGCTACATCTCCACGGGGACCCTGTTCATCGCGCTCTTCGATCCCAAGACCGGCCACACCGCCGAGCTCTTGCGCGAGGAGGGGATCAACCGCGACCAGGCGCGCAAGGCCCTGCGGGAGATCCGGGGAGGACGGACCATCAACAGTGAGGACGCCGAGACCGAGCCCGACGTCCTGGAGCGCTACACCCGCGACCTCACGGAGATGGCCCGCCGGCACGAGCTCGACCCCGTCATCGGGCGCGAGGAAGAGATCGCCCAGGTCATCCAGACCCTGTCCCGGCGCAAGAAGAACAACCCCGCCCTGATCGGCGAGGCGGGGGTAGGCAAGACCGTGATCGTCGAGGGGCTGGCCCAGCGCATCGCCGACGCCGACGTGCCCGACACCCTACTCGACAAGCGTCTGCTGGCGCTCGACATGGGCGAGATCGTGGCCGGGGCCAAGATGCGCGGAGAGTTCGAGGAGCGCCTCAAGTCCGTGCGCGACGCGGTGATCGAGGCCAAGGGCAAGGTCATCCTCTTCATCGACGAGCTGCACACGGTGGTGGGCGCCGGGGCCGGTGCCGGCGGCCTGGACGCCCCCAGCCTGCTGAAGACCGCCCTGGCCCAGGGGACGCTGCAGGTCATCGGGGCAGATACCCTCGACGAGTACCACCGCTTCGTCGAGACCGACAAGGCCCTGGAGCGGCGCTTCCACCCGATCCTGGTACAGGAGCCCTCGGTGGAGCAGACCATCGAGATCTTGAAGGGCATCGCCCCCCGCTACGAGCGCCACCACCAGGTGCGCTTCGCCCAGGACGCCCTGGAGTCCGCCGCCCAGCTCGCCGAGCGCTACGTCCCGGACCGCCGCCTGCCGGACAAGGCGGTGGATCTCCTCGACGAGGCCGGCTCCCACAAGCACCTACGTCAGATCGCCATCCCCCGGGAGGTCAGGGAGCTGGAGCGCGAGCGCCAGAGGCTCCTTAGGGCGAAGACCGACGCCTTCAACGGCCAGGCATTCGAGGAGGCGGCCCGGCTCCAGATGGAGATCCTCAGGCTCGAGGAGCGTCTGGCCGCCGCCCGCAAGGACTGGGAGTCCTCCCGCGGCAGGGAGGAGAAGGACGTCCACGCGGAGGACATCGCCCAGGTCGTCTCCCACTGGACCGGCATTCCGGTGGCCCGCATGGTGGAGACGGAAGCCGACAAGCTCGCCCGTATGGAGGAGAACCTGCACAGGCGCATCGTGGGCTAGGAGGACGCGGTGCGGGCGGTCTCGGATGCGATCCGCCGCAACCGCGCCGGCATCACCTCGGCCCGGCGCCCCATCGGCTCCTTCCTCTTCCTCGGACCCACCGGGGTAGGGAAGACCGAGCTGGCGCGGGCATTGGCCGCCTTCCTGCTGGACGACGAGACCCGCATCGTGCGCCTGGACATGTCCGAGTACATGGAGCGCCACGAGGTCTCCAAGATGATTGGCGCCCCGCCGGGCTACATCGGCTACGGGGAGGGGGGCCAGCTCACCGAGCGCGTGCGGCGCAACCCTTACACCGTGGTGCTGCTCGACGAGATGGAGAAGGCCCACCCGGACGTCTTCAACATGCTGCTGCAGATCCTGGAGGATGGCCGTCTCACCGACGCCCAGGGCCGCACCGTCTCCTTCCGCAACACCATCCTGATCGGGACCTCCAACCTCGGCACCGAGGCCCTCTCCCCGGACAAGCGCCCCATCGGCTTCATCCAGTCCGCCACCCCGAGCTACGCGGAGGCGCGGGACCTGGTGCTGCACGAGGTCAAGCGGTTCTTCAAGCCCGAGTTCCTCAACCGGCTGGACGATGTCATCGTCTTCCACTACCTGGAGCCCAAGGACGTGCGGGCCATCGCCGCCCTCTTCGTCGACGAGCTGGTGCGGCGCCTGGCGGGCACCCGCAAGGTCGAGGTCCTGGTCGATGAGGCGGTGCTCGACAAGCTCGCCGCCGACGGATTCGACCCCGTCTACGGGGCCCGGCCCCTGCGCCGGGAGGTGGAGCGTCAGCTGGAGAATCCCCTGGCCATGCGGATCGTCACCGGCGCGTGTCCCGACGGCAGCCGGGTGCGGGTGCAGGTCCGGGAGGGGCAGATTGCCTTCGCGGTCGGGGGCTGAGCCCCTGTGCGCGGACGGTATTCGGACCTGGATGGAGGCCGTGGATGAGCCGGTGCGCTTACGTGGCCTCTGGGCGGCGGCCGGCCTTATTGGTGCTCGGAAATCAAAGGGGCCATCTGACGCACGGGCGGAATCGGTGCGAGTGACGGCCCCCATCAATAGGGTGAGCCTGAGCCCTGAAGCCACGAAGATCCTGGCCGCGCGGAGGAGATCGCTGCTCACGGCGGCATTGGGTTGGGGTTGGCCTAGAGTCGGGGGGTTACTGCAGCCCGGAGGCCTTGTCGCCGCGAGACGGCGTGGTGGTCATCGACATGCCCAGCGTAGGGGACGCGCCCGGTGAGATGGCATGGCCCGCCCGCTGGCCTGCGCGCCTGGGGAGGTCGGGCTGGGGTTGTTGCGGAACCCCAGTGCTTTTCGGAATCTATGGGGTCTGATGCAATGCGAGCCTGCTGCCCGCGCTGGCAGCTCAGTCGCCAACGAACAGCCCCGGCACCGCGAGGGCGACCGGGGCTTTCTGGGGTCGTCGGTGTGCGAGCCCTTGGACCTTGCTAATTCACTCGCCGGGGGTGGCGGCGCTCTGAACTGGCTGGACCTCTACAACGGGGGTCGGGCTCTTGGCCGCCGCCAGCTCCTGATTGTGGGCCACGGTCGCCGTGGTTCCGACGATGCCGACCGCAAGAGCAACTGCTGCAAGTACGCCTAGCATGATGTATGTCCTCTGATTTCAGGGAAGTTTGTCGATGGACATTACTATATCAGCGATTACTTAAATAGCAACGACGGGTTTGTAACCAGATGTAACGCCAGATGTAACTGGGGGTCCACTCGACGCTGGTCCTCCACCACGCTATCCATGGGGTCAGTAACGTCCGATGAGGCCGCGCTCTTGGGCCGTCACCCCGGGATCTCGGTGCTAGGTTGCGGCCGCAAAGGGGCGCCTATCGAGCGCCTCCCCGAGACTCTCCCGTACCCGGGGCCGGCCCCTGACGGTGGCGTCTCGAAGCACCGACGCGAGTTTCACGGCAATCAACAAAAAAAAGCGCGACGGGGGGTCGCGCTTGAAAGTTACCACCAAAGGAGGAGTGCACTAAAGCAGATAGCTTCAGTACATCATCAGTTTCTAATATACGCGCGTTCTTGTCAAGTGCTGCCAGGCGGTGGGAACCGAGGCCGGCTCATCGCACGGTTGCCGCACCAGTCCGCCGCCTATCTCAGGGGTGCTCCCTGGCCGCGCCGCGAGGTGATCGCGTCAGCGCAACGAGCTCAGCATCGTCATCCGGCACACACGGAAAGGCGTCTCGTACCAGCGTGGGAATCCGTGCCGGTCGGCCACTTTTGAAGTCAACGAACACCCACAGGGTTTCCGCCCTGGCGACGCTCAACCCGTCCCCGTCGCGGGCGAAGAGGTACCGGCGAGGCGAGCTGCGGGCCGTCATGCCCGTCACCCAGGTATACAGGAGCAAGGTGTCACCGGCGAAGGCTGGTCGCAGGTACTCGATGAAATGCGATCGCACGAACCAACCCGCGCCCGTGGAGAGATACCGTTCGAGCGTCCAGCCCTGCGCGGCGGAGTGCGCGGTGGCGGCGTCCTGCATCCAACGCAGATAGGCCAGATTGTTGACGTGGCGGTTGACGTCGATGGCATCGTCGTCGACGACAATGCGGGTAAGGTGGATTCGGGGCATCTCGGGGTGATCACTGTTTGGCCAAGGTCCGGTCCGTGCTGCGGGGCCGGCGTCGCAGGCTACTTCAAGGGTTCTGGACCAACAACCGATCGTGAACGGCACCCCTGGCTTCGCCGCTGTCGCCGGTGGCTCGGCGGCGCCATGGCTGCATCTGGTCAGCGCTGCCCGATGGTGAACCGTCGGCCGATCCGTCTGGGCCGGGGTCCTGCGGTGCGATACGGGCACCAACGGGCGACATGGGACCGGCGCCGGCGGCAAGAGGCCGTCAATCAGGGTCGTGTCAGTGTCTCTGGTGGCAACGACCCCTATTGCTTCCATGGCCCCGCCGACCGCAACGGCGAGCCCCCGAATAGATCACCGTTGGAAAGTCGCTCTCAGTCCATTCGGTGATTAGCGTTGAAGCTCAGCGTCGAGAGCTGGCTCTGGCACGGCTCGCCGGGCGCGCCGTGAATACGTCCCGGTAGGCTCCACGGCGTCATCCCTGGCGCCGAGGGCCCGTCAAGCCGCACCCGAGCCCCAGCGGCTGGGGCTCTACACGAATCTCTTTCCATTTTCCGGTGACCAGCAACAACTCCGCCGTGCCCGCCCACTCGGACGACTTTAGGCGAGGGTTAGCGGAAGCGCGCTGAACGGGAGCTGAACCTATGATGAGCTGGTGCTGGGCGCGCCTTATCGGGGTGGTATGAAAAATACCGCCTTCTGGGGCGGCTGCTGATCTAATGCCAGGACGGCATTTGCTCAGCATCTCATTGCGAGGGCCCACTCGTAACAGATCGTCACAACCATTAGCACATGGTTACTTGCTAATGCGCAAGCTCGTCGGGAAGATGAATTCTGTCAGTTGACCCTCGCCGACCGCGGTTTCCGCGAGGACGGTCGGTCAATGGGCGGCAGGCACTGCGCAAGCAGCGCCGTGCGACCAAGACAGGAGACACGACTATGATTTTCGACGCATTGACTATTGCCGGAGCCTTCTCCGGCGCGCTGAGCGGTGGCTTCGTGCTTGCCACGGCAATGTCCCGGGCCCCGAGTCGGACCGAACACCGGCGCTACTCGTCACCATCAGTTGCCGGTCAAACGCGAAGCAGGCCAAGGCGCGCCCATACTCGCCGGGCGCGCGCACCCTGGGACACGCGGAAGCACGCCTTGCGCTAGCCTCGTCGCCGCTCGCCGCCCGAGTCTCGCGGGAGCAGGCGGCGAGCCGGCCCTGGCCCTCGGGCCGGCGCTCCCTTTTCTTCTCCGCGTTGGCTCCAGGGGCGCACTCCGGTTCCGACATGGCGGGGCTTGCGCGTCGCTCTAGGCGTCGCGATTCCGGGCGCCAAGGCGACGGCCCGCGGCTTCGGAGCGGACAAGCTCCGGCCACTGTCGCCCAACTCGCCGCCGCAACGCTCACCTACGGCCGGCCACACCCTTCAGGCCGACAGCAGGCGCCGACGCCTTCCTTTCACTCGAACGGGTCAGAGCCCTTGTCCACGCCAATCGTGGGCGGCCGATGAATTTGTACCGAAAATCGGGTGTTGGCTCTATTTCATGACGCCCATTCTAAGTGTACTATGCGGTTCGCTGGAAGGGTCCAGGCTCCAATAGCTCAGCCAATAACTCAAAGGGGTGCACTCATGAAAAACGCGGCCGTTGTGACCATGGTCGTTCTGCTTACCGTCGCGCTGGGGAACGACGCAGTCGCGGGCAAAAGGTTCGACCTGGGAGACGTCAAAGGACGTTACGTGTTCTCGTTTGACGGCGAGATCAACGGCGGCGGACCCGTGGCCGCCTCGGGATACCTCGAGGCGGACGGCCGTGGAAATATCTACATGGCGAAGCGCACGATCTCGAGCCAGCTCGGGTCGGTGACCGAGACCTTCACCTGCACCCTGACGCTGGACTCGGACGGGATGGGCTCGGCGGTGTGTCCCCTGGACGATCCGCGGCCCGAATCCCCGATCGAGAGTTTCGACTTCGTCATCGCCCAGGACCGCCAGTCCTTTCAGTTTGTGGGCACTACGCCTGGTTTGGTGATCCGAGGGAGCGGTCACCGTTAGGCGCGCGGTGGGCGGGCTCGGCCCGCCTTCCCTTTCGTGCCGCCCCTGTTCGATTGGCCGGAGGTCGCCAGTCGCCCCAAGACGGGGTCATCCAGGGGCACACTTGGGGGGAACCCAAGGGTTTCGGCCACGGAGATCGCGGGGGGCTGAGTGGAGTCCCGTGCCATTGGCCTCCCCATCGCCGCCTTGGAGCCGAGGCGGTTCCCCAACTCCGAGGGGACCTGCTTCAGAACGCGACATCAGAATCGGCAGGGCATGAAAAAGGGCTTCGGCGTAGACCGTAAGCCCTTGTTTTTATGGCGCGCCCGGAGAGATTCGAACTCCCGACCACCTGGTTCGTAGCCAGGTACTCTATCCAGCTGAGCTACGGGCGCAGATTTGAACGCTCCGTCCCTGGAGGCTCTATCCAGCCGCGCATGCCTGCGGGCTGATTGACCGGTCGATGGGCGGCGCGGCCGACCATCGTGGAGGGCGCGATTATCCAGATGCAGCCTCGGCCTGTCAAACTGGAGGCGCGAGACGCACGGGCGGCTCAGCGTGGACTGCCCACCAGCCAAGCGGCTCGGAGAACCGGCGAAGGGGGTAATCGCGCCCAGACCCGTGGGTTCGACTGGAGCGATCTGGTGCCGGCGAGTCGGTCGCGTGCGCGGCGGCGGGTGTTGCACGGTTCCGAGGGTCGGAAGGCCGGCCATCGGAAGCGCTTCCGATCCGCCTTTCGCGGTACCCTTGGTCGGCGATGGGTCCCGACCGCGCGGGGGGGCCGCAGGCAGACGATGCTTGGACGGAGTGGTGTCGATGATGCGCAAGCCAGGAGACCGGACGGTGGTGGTTCTGGGGGCTAGCCCCAAGCCCGTCCGCTATTCCTTCCAGGCGGTGAAGCTCCTGGATGACAAGGGGTTTCGGGTCATACCCGTGCATCCTAGGGCCCAGCGGATCGAGCACATCCCAGTGGTCCATTCCCTGGCCGCCGTCTCGGAGCCCGTGGACACCCTGACCCTCTACATCGGTCCCGAGCGGGTGCAGTCACAGATCCAGGCCATCGTCGATCTGAAGCCGGGACGGGTGATCCTCAATCCCGGGGCCGAGTCCCATACCCTGGAGATGGCCTTGCGCAATGCCCGCATCCCCTTCGAGCACGCCTGTACCCTGGTGCTTCTGCGCACCGGGCAATTTTGATGCGCGGCCCAGTCGCGCACGCTAGGTAGCGGACCTTGAGCCTCCCCCTAGGGCTGTCCGATCGGCCGGCTTGGTCGCGACCCGCGGGGATGGTGTCGCAGTGAGGCTGGTCATCGTCCTGATCGCGGCGCTCTGGGGCATCGCGGCGGTGCTCGCCTTTGCGCGGACCGCCGACAAGTCGCTGGATGCGCGGCTCACCGCCGCCTATATCCTGCTGTGGCCGGTGCTGGCGGTGGCCCTGTTTCTGAACGAGCCGGTGCCATTGTGGCTGGGGGTGCCGACCCTGTTCGGCTTTCTGCCCTGGCTGCTCGCGGGTCCGCACCTCGCGGCGATCCTGCGAGACCCCTCCCTAACCCGCCCGGACGAGATCATCGGTATCCCGAAGGCCTACTGGCTCTGGGGCTCGATGGGCTCGGTCCTGCTGGGGCTGGTCTTCAACGGTTACGCCTGAGTGAACGCGACGGGAGGACAGATGCCGGACCGCGAACGCATCGAGACCCTGCTCGCGATCATGGCCCGCCTGCGGAATCCGCAAGGCGGGTGCCCCTGGGACCTCCAGCAGTCCTTCCGCACCATCCTGCCCTATACGCTGGAGGAGGCCTACGAGGTCGCGGAGGCCATCGAGAACGAGGATCTTCCGGCCCTGCGGGACGAGCTGGGGGACCTGCTGTTTCAGGTGGTCTTCCACGCCCGGATGGCGGAAGAGGAGGGGGCCTTTGCCTTCCCGGATGTGGTGCGGGCCATCTGCGAGAAGATGATCCGCCGTCACCCCCATGTCTTCGGGGAGGCGGATCTCAAGGACGAGGCGGCGGTGCGCGCCCACTGGGAGCGGGAGAAGGCGGCCGAGCGGGCGGATAAGGGTGCCGCCGGGGGTGGCGTGCTGGCTGGGGTGGCCCAGGCCCTGCCGGCCCTGGTGCGGGCGGAGAAGCTCCAGCGGCGGGCGGCCAGCGTCGGATTCGATTGGGATTCGGTCGAGGGGGTCTTCGCGAAGGTGGAGGAGGAGCTTGCGGAATGCCGCGAGACCTTGTCGGCCCACGCCGACCCCACGGAGCGGGTCCACGAGATCGGCGACCTGCTGTTCTCCTGCGTCAACCTGGCGCGCCACCTGGGGGTGGACGCGGAGCAGGCCCTGCGCGCCGCCAACCACCGTTTCGAGCACCGGTTCTCCCGGGTGGAGCTGGGGCTCCAGGCGCAGGGGCTTCAGCCCGGTCCCGAGGCACGTGAGGAGATGGAGCGGCAGTGGGAGCTGGCCAAGCGGGCGGCCGTCCCGATCACGCCAGATCCATGACCCGCCGGATGAAGCGCTCGGTGTCGGCCGCCAGGTCCTGGAGCAGGGCCGGTGGGACGGACTCGCCCGCCTGGGCCAGCGCGACGGCTCGCATCAGGAGGGCCGTGTCGCCCTGATCGATGGCGCCCTTGGGGATGGCGTCTCCGTAGAGCCAGATCCCGGCCTCCCGGGGCGCCGGTGGCTGGTCCCGTCCGGCCAGCAGGGCGGCGGCGCAGAGCAGGGCGCCGAGCAGCAGATCGGCGGCGGGCCCGGCGAGTGGGGCGCCGGCCTGGGTCTGGGCGAGCAGGACCCTGGCCCCTTCGAACTTCGATTCCGCCTGGCGGGCCAAGGGGTGGAGACCCCCGGTGACCGAGGCGGCGGGGGCTTGGAACAGGGTCTCCCCCTGCTCAACTGGTGAGGCGGCCCCGAGTCGCTCCAGGCCCGCCAGGGTCCGGCGATCGATGAGGGCGATGGGGATCTGGTCCGAGATCTGCTGGGCCAGGCGGTCCGCGGCCTCGTCGGTGCGGTCCAGCACCACCAAGAGCCCGCCGCGGCTCGCCAGGATGCGCTCGATCCGCGCCCCGAGGCCCTCCTGCAGGGCGACGACGCAGCGACGGACCTCCTCGGCGTACAGGACCCCCGTCTCCGTCTGGCCCACCCCGGTCTCTCCACCCGGGTGTAGTCCCACGGCCGGCGCGGCTGCGGCCTCGCCGCTGGGTGCGGCCTCCGGCTCCAGGGCTAGGTCTGGGGTGCCGGTGTCGGGCGCGCCGATCGCTGCCAGGGTCGGGACCGGCTCGACCTGGGTCGCCTCGCTCCCCGCCAGGTCTTCCGCCAGCACCTCCGCCAGGCGACGGGAGACCCCAACCACGTCTTCCGTGGCCTCTGGGTCGACGACGTTATCGAAGAGCTGCCGCTTGCCCTGCACCAGACCCAGCACCCGCTCCTCGTAGGACGCGGCGGCCACCAGCAGGATCACCTGGACCCGCTGGCTCTGGCCGAGCCGGTGGATGCGGGCGATGCGCTGATCGAGAACGGCGGGGTTCCAGGGGATGTCCAGGTTCACCAGCACCGAGGCGCACTGCAGGTTGAGGCCCACGCCCCCCGCGTCGGTGGAGATGAAGACCTGGATCGCGTCGTCCTCCCGGAAGCGGTCCACCAGGGCCCCCCGGTTGGCGCTCGGCACGCCCCCGTGGAGCCGTACGCAGCCGAGGCCCAGGCGTCGCACCCGCTGCTCCACCATTTCGGTCATGCGCTCCCACTGGGAGAAGACCACGGCCTTGAGTCCCGAGAGTCGGCAGAGCTCATCCAATATGACGTCCAGCTCGTCGAGCTTGGGGGAGCCTTCGGTCTCTTTGTCCACCAGCCCGGCGGCGTCGCAGGCCATGCGGGCCTGCTGCAGGGCCGCCATCATGCGGTTCTGCTCCACCGGGGTGAGGGGCCGGCGCTTCATGATCTGGGCGAGCCGGGCGGCCTGATAGACCGCGTCGTCGTGGATATCCTGCTGCCTGGGGGTCAGGGCCACGTCGAGTCGCTGCTCGATGCGCTCCGGGAGCTGGTCCCGGACCAGGCCGCGGTCACGGCGGAGCATCACCGGGGCCAGGCGCCGGCGCAGCTCCGCAAGGTTGCGGTAGCCCAGCACCTTGCCCCGCTCGTCGGTGATGTGGAAGTCCACCAGATAGCGCCACAGGGGGCCCAGGACCCGGTGGTCCACCACCTGCATCAGGCTGTAGAGGTCCTCCAGGCGGTTCTCCAGCGGCGTGCCCGTCAGCACAAAGGCATAGGGCGAGGGGATCTGCT